>NZ_JBNNVR010000036.1:0-46659 GCF_050280645.1 Pseudomonas sp. NPDC089554 | reverse complement strand
ACCTTTTCGGGGCCGTCCGCCGTCCCTCCCCCTGGGACCCCTCGCCCTACATGCACCACGAGCCGAACTATTCCGCCCAGCAATCCGGGCTAGCGGGCTTGCCCCGCGATGGGCGCGCCCGGTCCTTGAACCGATCGTGATTTATGGAGCCGCCATGGACCCCCGCCTCACCGCTTTTCTCGAACGTGCCGAGTCCGTGCTGGCGCGCCTCGAGCCCCTGTTGCCCGCATCGCGTCCGGATATCGACTGGAGCACCACCCTGGCTGCGCGCTGGCAACGCGATGGCCGTAGCGGCTACCTGATGCCGCTCGAGGTCAGCCTGGACATTCGCCTGTCCGACCTGATCGGCGTCGACCAGCAACGTGACCAGTTGGGCCGCAACACCCACCAGTTCATCAGCGGCCTGCCAGCCAACCACGCGCTGCTCTGGGGCTCGCGCGGCACTGGCAAGTCATCGCTGATACGTGCACTGCTGGCCGAACACGCCGGCGCCGGCCTGCGCCTGATCGAGATCGAACGCGACCACCTGGCCGACCTGCCGCGGGTGGTCGAGCAACTGCAAAAACGTGAACAGCGCTTCATCCTGTTCTGCGACGACCTGTCGTTCGAAGCCGGGGAGGGCGACTACCGGGTGCTCAAGAGCGTGCTCGACGGCTCGCTCGAGCAGGCCCCCGACAACGTGCTGCTGTACGCCACCTCGAACCGCCGCCACTTGGTGCCGGAAAAAGAAAGCGACAACGAAAACTGGAAGCGTGTCGACGGCGAGCTGCACCCCAGCGAAGCGGTGGAGGACAAGATCGCGTTGTCCGACCGCTTCGGCCTGTGGCTGTCGTTCTACCCCTTCACCCAGGAACATTTCCTTAATGTGGTCGAGCACTGGATCGGCCAGCTGGCAGGTAATGCCGGGCTGAGCTGGCAGCGTGACGAAGCGCTCGATATTCTCGCCGTGCGCTGGGCCACCGGCCGCGGTAACCGAAATGGCCGTTGTGCCTACCAGTTCGCCCGCTATTGGGTCGGGCTGCAATTGCTGGAGCAAAACCGATGATCGACCTCAATGCCAGTGGCCGCGGCCTCGATGGCTACGACCTGCTGGCCGCGCAAGTGCAGGCGCTGTTTGCCGACGAGCGTGACTTCATTGCCAACGCCGCGCAGTTCTCGGCGTTTCTCTATCACCATGTGGAGGACCTGAACTGGGCGGGCTTTTATCTGAACCGCGACGAGCAACTGGTGCTGGGCCCGTTCCAGGGGCAGGTGGCTTGTGTGCGCATTCCGTTCAGCAAGGGTGTGTGCGGTGCGGCGGCGGCCAGCCGGCAAACCCAGCGGGTAGAAGATGTGCACGCCTTCCCGGGGCATATCGCCTGTGACAGTGCGTCGAACAGCGAGCTGGTGATTCCGCTGGTGAAGGAGGGCAGGCTGATTGGCGTGCTGGACCTCGACAGCCCGAAGCTTGCGCGTTTCAGTGAGGCGGACCAGGTGGGGTTGGAGCGGTTGGCGGCGATCTTCCTGGCGTTGACCGATTGCTGATGGGTAGTCGACTGTAAGGACCTCTTCGCGGGCAAGCCCGCTCCTACAGGGCTCACCGCTAGGCTTGTAGGAGCGGGCTTGCCCGCGAAGAGGGCGTCACGGATCAGTCGTAGATGACCCGCTTCTTCCAGGTTTCGTCCTCGTCGGTCTTCAGGCCTTCGGTCAGGGCGTTCTGGTCGTCCTCGGCCGGCTCCATCTGGTCCAGCACCTGGGCGTTGGCCCGGGCCAGGAGTTTTTCCAGGTAGGTGAGCTGTTCTTCGTACTGCTTGGGCTCAGGCTGCTTGCGCAGGTACTGCACGCCGCGCTCGAAGGCCAGTCGCGCCTGGCCGGGCTGGCCCTGTTGCAAGGCATGCTGGCCGAGATTATTGAAGAACTCGATGTGCAGCAGCACCAGGATATGGCGGATTTCCCGTACCCAGTACTTGCCCTCGTTGGCTTGCAGGAAGTTCTCCTGGGTCGCGCGCACGATCTGGTTGTGCAGCGATTCGAGCAAAAAGCGTACGTCCTTGGCCTTGACCTCGGTCTGGATCGGGCTCGGTGGGTTGCTGACCGGAATCTTGTCACCCTGGGCGATCAGGCCCTCGAGCTCGGCGATGCGGTTCTTGAGCTGGGCACTGTGCTTGTCCAGGGCCAGTTGGCGCTGGTTCAGGTTCAATTCCATGCGCGTCAGCAGCAGCTTGAGGGCAGGGGTCATCAGCTGACCGGGGAAGGTCTCGGTGATTTCGCCACAGCGACGCAGGCGTTCGGCAAGTTCTACTTTAAGGCGCGCGCGCTCGAGCTTGGCGTTCTCCACGACATTGTTGAGGTAGCCGATCACGATCAGCAACGCGATACCCGCCACGATGAGCAGGGTGATCAGAAGTGGGGTCACCGTTAACGCCTCTGAAAAGAAGTTTTACAGCTTGAGTGTAGTAAGTTCGCCTGTAGGCGAACAGTGCAGCCCGGCGGAGAACGCGCGGCACACCTTATATGTCGGCGCGCCGTGGCGAATCTACAGTGCTGGCATTTTGATGCGAGGTGCGTCAGAAAATCAACGCCAATCCCTGGGCGGCCAGCAAAAGGTCTCCCAGGTGTTATGGAAGTCATTGATTTAGATAAATTTCCACAAAGGGGTTGACGACTATTCGAGCCGTCCCTAGAATGCGCGCCACTTGCAGCGTAAAGCACATCGCCAAGCGTTGCAGGGAGTGAAAAGATGTAGCGTGTCCCCTTCGTCTAGTGGCCTAGGACACCGCCCTTTCACGGCGGTAACAGGGGTTCGAGTCCCCTAGGGGACGCCATTGCGGGAATAGCTCAGTTGGTAGAGCACGACCTTGCCAAGGTCGGGGTCGCGAGTTCGAGTCTCGTTTCCCGCTCCAGTTTCTCCGGCAACGCTCAGGCGGGGCAGGAAAAGAAAATCCAGTCTGAACCGTGAGGTTCATGTGCTGGTGCATTGGAAGCGCTAGGCTGACAGTGTCGTGTGTCCCCTTCGTCTAGTGGCCTAGGACACCGCCCTTTCACGGCGGTAACAGGGGTTCGAGTCCCCTAGGGGACGCCATTTGCGGGAATAGCTCAGTTGGTAGAGCACGACCTTGCCAAGGTCGGGGTCGCGAGTTCGAGTCTCGTTTCCCGCTCCAGTTTCTAAAACTATGGCGTTCATGACGGTGTAGTAGGTTGTAAAGGTTTCATCTGCGGGAATAGCTCAGTTGGTAGAGCACGACCTTGCCAAGGTCGGGGTCGCGAGTTCGAGTCTCGTTTCCCGCTCCAATACAAAACGCACCAAGGAATTCTAAAGTTCCTCTGGTGCGTTTTTTTTGCCTGCGAAACAGCCCGGCCATAGCCGGGCTCCTTAGCGGTATTCGAGGGTGAGGTTCAGTGCGCCTTTGGCCTCACCGGGCGTAACCGTCGCTTCGGTTTGGAAATACCGTGCGCGAAGATCAAGGCGCGTCAAGCGGGGGTAAGGCTCACCATGCCCACGAACTCCTCTAGTTTCAGTGGTGTGTTGTCGCTGTGCAGTACCTGAATGCCGATGCCTTTGGCACTCGAGTCCGTGGTCAGGGTGAACAGGCCCAGGTCCCGGTCTACCGGCACCGACCCGTCGACGCCGTCCAGACGTATGAATGCACGGGCAACGCTGCCTGCCGGGTCGTCTTCGCAGTCGCTGAGGGTGATGAAGAAGTCAACTGGGTTGGTTGTGCTGCCTTGGCCTGTGAAACCGGCGATGTCGTGTTTGCCAAGTTGCACCGGGTTGGCACTGACGGCGTCTTGCTTGAGCGCGCACTGGGCCTGCTGGACCTGTCCGGCCAATGTCAGCCTTACGGCATCGCCCACATCGCTGACTACCCCCCTGATGATCTCCTGATTGAATGAGCTGACGGCAACTGGGATGGTGCAGGTCTTGATCACTGCTGAAGGTTTCGCCCAGGGTCAGCGTGCCCCACTGCCCAGGCAGGTCGTGCTGGGCGTACGTATTGAAGCGCACCCAATCCTGACGCTTGCCGTCGTCGCGCCAGCTCTGGCTACTACGCAGGCGCCATCCGCCCAGGTTGAGGCCGCCGTTGAGGCGCAGGTCTTGGCTGCTGTTGGATGTGCCGGGTCTGCCGCTGAAATGTTGCGCGGAGGCCTGGTAACTGACGAAGGCGGCATTGATGCCGTTATCCCAACGTTCTGGCGCGACGCTGCCAGCGACATCGCGACGCAGGGCCACCTGTGGGATGGAAAGTGCCAGTTGCAACTGGCCAGGGTCCAGCTCGTAGGTGGCATCGGGTACCAAGCCGCTGGCGCAATACAAGCTCATCCTGCGTAATGACCAGTTGAGTCAAATTGACTTGCCTGGCGAAACGAGTGGCAACTGGCGTTTCGAATACACCACCGCCTTTGGCCTGACTTGCCTGGCCAAGGTGTCCACACCCTACGGTAGCGTGGAAGATATCCGCTACGGGGAGAATGGCGATACAGGTCATCTGCTGCCGAACGGCGGAACGCGTGCGGCGATACCGCGGGTGACCTCCCATACGGTCAACCCTGGTGCCGGCCAGGCGTCGATGAAAACCAGCTACACCTATACCATTTTGCAAGACAATGTTTTGGCGCCGCACAACTTCGTAGGTAACGGCAGCGGTGTCAGCTGGCGTGACGATGGCGAAGATAACCTGTACCGCGCCCGCTCCACCTACCTGTATGGCAGTACGGCTCATCAGTGGGGCAAAGGCGCCGATGGCAAGGACCAGGTATTAGCCGGTCAGGCCAGCTCAGGGCTTCAGATTCCCCAGTAGCATTCGGCTTTCACGTCGACACTTTCCCGATCGTCATGACCCAACAGCCTCCATCAGACAAGAACTGGGTCACCGGCCTGTTCGCACCCAGTGAGTCAATCAACTGGCTTAAGGGGGATTACCACCCGCCCTTCGAGTATTACCTCGCGGAGTACAAATTTTCTGACCCTGCGCAAGCACAAGTCGAGGCAACTACTCATGCACAGGACCTGATGCTTTCTCCGCTGATCACCTTCTGCGATCGTGGTGGCGATTTGGAAGAGATTACACTCATGCCAGCAGGGACCCAGGCCGCGTGGGGAGCAGAGGGCACATTGCGTGGAGAGTTGCTGCCGCAGAACGGCAAGTACTATTACAAACCGCCGCAATCAATGACGCCTGCAGTGCAGTTCAATCATGACGGCGATACGCTCATACCAGCAGCCTACCGCAGCACCCTGGCTACGCCGACCGCCACCGATGTCATTCGGGCGGTTGCAGGCGGGAAGTCAGCCTACGCTACATTCGTGACCCGCTGGGTACACCCGACGCATTTCATCAGGGTTGCCAAGCAAGCCGATGCGCTCAAGCTTTCACTGTTTTACTTCAACGCCGACCAAGAGGAAACAGCGGTCCCGGATTCGCGAGCATCCTGGCAAGTGGTCGCGGGCAACGGCTCGGTCACTTCCGGTGTGTTCAAGCCGGCCGCGAACAACCCAAGCCCTTACTCCGTCATCATGGGGGTGGATACGCTCAGCCAGGATGAGTGGCGCTGGGGGCTGACGATCATTGCCATGCCGATGCTCGATATCGATACGCTGGTGGATTACTACTCGCGTTGAGCAAAGCCAGGTCAGTGCCGAGTCGCTGGAGGTACTTGAGCCAGCACCTGCTTTTCCTGGTGCCAATCGAAAGGTTCGTCGTTTCGCTCGGCCTCGTAGCGACGTTCCTCCAGTTGCTGGTACAGGTCCAGCTCTTCGTCAGGCATGAAATGCAGGCAGTCGCCGCCGAAGAACCACAACAGGTCGCGGGGCACCAGGTGAGCGACCTGCGGGTAGCGTTGAATCACCTGGCAGGTCAGGTCCTGGCCCAGGTATTGGCTTTGCAGCGGATCTTGTGGCAATAGGATAAGCAACTCGTCGAAGCGCTCGAGGAACAGTGTGTGGCTTTCCTCCGGTACCTGCTCGGCTTCGCCCAGCGCCACCAGGATGGTGCGCAGGTGGTTCAGCAGTTGCAGATGGTATTCCAGATGGGGGTTGGCCATAAGGCGGTCCTCGAGTGGTTAAAACGGGGGCGGAGTATACGCTGGTTGCAGAAGGAGCCGCAAAAGCGGCCCCTTGGTTCAGCGTATCTTGCCTTTTTCGGGCAGCAGCTGTTCCTTGTCGAAGTCGTCCACGTCGATCACGGTTCGTCGTGCTTTCTCAGCTTCCTCGATCTGTTGTCCTTCAATTGATTGCAAGGTACCGTTTTCGATAGCCGCATCGATTGTCGACTGCCCAGGTTTTGGCTGCACCTTTCCCTCTTTAGTCGCTTGATTCAGTACCTTACGCAGTGGCGCCACTTCATCAAGCAAGTCGTAGGCTCGTTGCAGTGCGGCTACCGGATCTCCCTCGGCTTGCGGTCTGAAACAGCCTGTCAGCAACTCCTCCAATGCCGGGTCGCCTTTCTTGCGGCCAATCAATTCGGCTACTTCTGCATCCAGTTCGTCGCTCGGCCCGGTATGACGACGGCCGAAGGGGAATACCAGTGCCCGCAGAGCACAACCGATGAAGCGGTTGGGGAAGTTGTCGAGTAAGCGGTCCAATGCCTGTTCGGCCTTGCCCAGACTTTCCTCCATGGCCCAACGCAGCAGCGGTTGCATGTGCTCGGGGGAGCCCAGGTCGTGGTAGCGCTTGAGCGCTGCCGAGGAGAGGTAAAGGTAGCTCAGCACATCGCCCAAGCGTGCGCTCAGGCGCTCACGGCGCTTGAGCGCGCCACCGAGCAGCATCATCGAGAGGTCGGCCAGCAGGGCGAATGCCGCTGCTTGACGGTTGAGGGAGCGGAAATAGCCTTGGCTCAGGGCATCGCCGGGCATCTGCTCGAAGCGTCCCAGGCCCAGCCCCAATACCAGCGTACTGGCAGCGTTGCCCACAGCGAACATGACATGCTTCATCAGCAGTTCGTCGAACTCGCCCAGTGCCTGCTCGTGGTCCTCACGACTGGCCAGTGCCATTTCCTTGAGCACGAACGGGTGGCAGCGTATGGCCCCCTGGCCAAAGATCATCAGGTTGCGCGAGAGAATGTTGGCGCCCTCGACCGTGATGAAGATCGGCGCCCCTTGCCAGTTGCGCCCCAGGTAGTTATTCGGGCCCATGATGATGCCCTTGCCACCATGCACGTCCATGGCGTGCTGGATGCACTCGCGGCCTCGTTCGGTAAGGTGGTACTTGAGGATCGCCGACAACACCGACGGCTTTTCACCCAAGTCCACCGCCTTGGCGGTGAGCAGGCGGGCGCTGTCCATCAGCCACGCGTTGCCGCCGATGCGTGCCAGCGATTCCTGGATACCTTCGAAGGCCGCCAGCGGCACGTTGAACTGCTCGCGGATGCTGGCGTACTGGCCGGTGACCAGGCTGGTGTACTTGGCCGCGCCGGTGCCGACCGCAGGCAGGGAGATGGAGCGGCCCACCGACAGACAGTTCATCAGCATCATCCAGCCCTTGCCGAGCATGCCCTGGCCGCCGATGAGGAAACTCAGCGGCACGAACACGTCCTTGCCGCTGTTGGGGCCATTCATGAACGCAGCACCGAGTGGCAGGTGGCGTTTGCCGATTTCCACGCCGGGTGTGTCAGTGGGAATCAAGGCCAGGCTGATGCCCAGTTCTTCCGTATCCCCCAGCAAGTGGTCGGGGTCGTAGGCCTTGAATGCCAGGCCCAGCAGGGTGGCGACCGGGCCCAGGGTAATGTAGCGCTTCTCCCAGTTCAGGCGCAGGCCGAGCACTTCTTCGCCGTTCCATTGGCCTTTGCAGATGATGCCGGTATCGGGCATGGCCCCCGCATCGGAGCCTGCCAGTGGACCGGTGAGGGCGAAGCAGGGGATATCCTCGCCACGTGCCAGGCGCGGCAGGTAGTGGTTGCGTTGTTCGTCGGTGCCGTAGTGCAGCAACAATTCAGCCGGGCCGAGGGAGTTGGGCACCATCACCGTCGAGGCCAGGTCGCCGCTGCGGGTGGCCAGTTTCATCGCGACCTGAGAGTGGGCATAGGCGCTGAAGCCTTTGCCGCCATATTCCTTGGGAATGATCAGTGCGAAGAAGCCATGCTGCTTTATATGTGCCCAGGCTTCGGGCGGCAGGTCGAGGTCCTGGCCGATCTGCCAGTCGCTGACCATGGCACAGAGTTCTTCGGTGGGGCCGTTGATGAACGCCTGTTCTTCTTCGGTGAGCTTCGGGGTAGGGTAGTCGAGCAGGGTGTTCCAGGCCGGTCGGCCGCTGAACAGTTCGCCGTCCCACCACACGGTACCGGCGTCGATCGCCTCGCGTTCGGTCTGCGACATCGGCGGCAGAGTGCGCTTGAACCAGTTGAAGACCGGGCCGGTCAGCACCTTGCGCCGCCATTGCGGCAACAGTAGAAGTGCGGCTTTCAACGCCAGCACCAGCCAGATCAACGCCAGCAACCAACCGGGTGCGGAACTGAAGATACCCATCGCCAGCACATAGGCGGCGATGATTCCGAGAATTTGCAGGGGCGCCAGGCGCCGGTGCGTGAGATACGCCGCGCCGATCACCAGTACCACCAACCACAACAGCAACATAGACCTTCCTCCATGGCACAGGGGCTCGAAGCCAACCCAGAGAGCTTAGACCGCCCATCGGATATGGCCCGCTCTGAACAGTGACAGGGTGTGGCGGCAGGAGTTCGCAGGCGTTTCAGGCGGGGCGTTCTATTCATCAACGCTGGGGGATTCTTGGAGTAGACTGGTCGGCCTTCACTCAATCAGGACGTTGCCATGCTGAAGATCTGGGGCCGGAAGAACTCGAGCAATGTGCGCAAGGCACTGTGGATCGCCCATGAGTTGGGCCTGGATTTCGAGTCGATCGACGCCGGTGGCGCCTTTGGCGTGGTCAACGAGCCGCATTACCGTGAGCGCAACCCCAACGGCCTGGTGCCGATGCTCGAGGATGGCGACTTGGTGCTGTGGGAGTCCAACGCCATCGTGCGTTATCTCTGCGCCGAATACGGCAGCGAGCAGGGCTGGTACCTGGAGGATCCTCGCCAGCGTGCCCAGGCCGACAAGTGGATGGACTGGACCACCTCCTCCTTTGCCACGCCGTTCCGCCCATTGTTCTGGGGGCTGCTGCGCACGCCCGAGGAGCAGCGCGACTGGGTGGCGATCAATGCGGCACACAAGGCCTGCGCAGAGTTGCTGTCGCTTGCCGACCAGGCGCTGGCGCACCAGCCTTATCTTTCCGGCGAGCACATCGGCATGGGTGACATCCCGCTCGGCAGCTTCGTCTACGCCTGGTACGAAATGCCGATCGAGCGTCCAGACATGCACCACCTGCGTGCCTGGTATGAGCGCCTCAAGGCCCGTCCGGCCTATCAGGCTGCCGTGATGACCGCGTTGACCTGATCGAATACCCCCGCAGTTTCGATAGTGACTATCGATACGCATGACTGTACTTGCGCGGCCTGGCCTTGCACCATGGCCGCACTCACTGCGCCAGTGAATGCACCTGGCGTGTACTGAACCTATTTCTCGGTACCTGACCCGCTATGAGTTCCGCCCTGTCCATAAGACAGCTGACCAAAACCTACGGCAACGGCTTCCAAGCCCTTAAGGGCATCGACCTTGATGTTGCCGAAGGCGATTTCTTCGCTTTGCTCGGCCCCAACGGCGCCGGCAAGTCCACTACCATCGGCATTCTCTCGACCCTGGTGAACAAGACCAGCGGCACCGTCAATGTGTTCGGCCATGACCTGGACCGCGAGCCCGCTGCGCTCAAGCGCAACCTCGGCGTGGTGCCCCAGGAGTTCAACTTCAACCAGTTCGAGAAGACCTTCGACATCGTCGTGACCCAGGCCGGCTACTATGGCATCCCGCCCAAGTTGGCCAAGGAGCGCGCCGAGCAGTACCTCACCCAGCTCGGCCTGTGGGACAAGCGCGACGTGCAGTCGCGCGCGCTGTCCGGCGGCATGAAGCGCCGCCTGATGATCGCCCGTGCGTTGATTCACGAACCGCGCCTGCTGATTCTCGATGAGCCGACTGCCGGGGTGGACATCGAGCTGCGTCGCTCGATGTGGACCTTCCTCAGTGAGCTGAACGAGAAGGGCATCACCATCATCCTCACCACCCACTATCTCGAAGAAGCCGAGCAGTTGTGCCGTCATATCGGCATCATCGACCACGGCACCATCGTCGAGAACACCAGCATGCGCAAGTTGCTGGGCAAGCTGCATGTCGAGACCTTCGTCCTCGACCTCAAGCAGGAACTGGCCAGCGCTCCGCTGCTGCAGGGCTACCCGTGCCGGTTGCTCACCCCGCACAGCCTCGAGGTGCAGGTGGACAAGGATATAGGCGTCACCGCGCTGTTCGGCCAGCTGGCGCTGCAGAACATCGAAGTGCTGAGCCTGCGCAACAAGACCAATCGACTCGAGGAGCTGTTCGTGTCCCTGGTGGAAAAGAACCTGAACAAGGTGGCGGTATGAACCTGGACCTGCGCACCAACTGGGTCGCCCTGAACACCATCGTCTACCGTGAAGTGCGGCGCTTCCTGCGGATCTGGCCGCAGACCCTGCTGCCGCCAGCGATCACCATGGTGTTGTACTTCGTCATCTTCGGTAACCTGATTGGTCGGCAGATTGGCGACATGGGTGGCTTCACCTACATGGAGTACATCGTGCCAGGCCTGATCATGATGTCGGTGATCACCAACTCCTACGGCAACGTGGTATCGAGCTTCTTCGGCAGCAAGTTCCAGCGTTCGATCGAGGAGCTGATGGTGTCGCCAGTGTCACCCCACACCATTCTGGTGGGCTATGTGCTCGGTGGGGTGTTGCGTGGGTTGGCGGTGGGCGTTATCGTCACGTTGCTGTCGATGTTCTTCACCCACCTGCAGGTGCATCACCTGGGTGTGACCGTGATCGTGGTGGTGTTGACCGCGACCATCTTCTCGCTGCTGGGCTTCGTCAACGCGGTGTTCGCGCGCAACTTCGACGATATTTCGATCATCCCGACCTTCGTGCTGACGCCGCTGACCTACCTGGGCGGGGTGTTCTATTCGATCAACCTGCTGCCGCCGTTCTGGCAGACCGTGTCGCTGGCCAACCCGGTGCTGCACATGGTGAACTCGTTCCGCTACGGCATCCTAGGGGTTTCGGACATCAGCATTGGTTCGGCGATCACCTTCATGCTGGTGGCCACCGCCGTGCTTTATGGCATTTGCGTGCGCCTGCTCGTCAGCGGTCGCGGCATGCGCGCATGACGCCCTGAGCTTGCGCCGCCGCCACTGCCGGCCGACCCACCAACGCCAGTAGAGCATGGTCAGGCAGTAGGCGAGGGCGCCCAGCACCACGCCGCACACCACTGAACCGAGCAGGAAGGGTTGCCAGACGGTCGAAAGCTGGTCGGTGATCCATTCGAAGGTCAGCTCCTCCGGCAAGGTGCGCGGGGGAACCTGCATCAGCCAGGCGCCGGTCATGTAGGTGACGATGAACACCGGTGGCATGGTCAGCGGGTTGGTCAACCAGACCAGGCTGACGGCAATGGGCAGGTTGCCGCGCACTGGAATGGCCAGGGCGGCAGCCAGCAGCATCTGCATGGGAATGGGGATGAGCGCCGCGAACAGGCCAACGCCCATGGCTCGCGCCACTGAATGGCGATTCAGGTGCCAGAGGTTGGGGTCGTGTAGCAATCTGCCGAAAAAGCGTAAGGACTTGTGTTCCCGAATGCTGGTCGGGTCCGGCATGTAGCGTTTGAAGAGTCGGCGCGGCATGTAGGCTCCCGGGGCTCGAATGCGGGCAGTATGCCTTGATTCCACCTCAGCCTTGTTCAGAGTTTGTGACAATTGTTGAGCGAGCCGAGGGCCGATTGCACCTAGCCTCATGGGGCCGTGGTGTTTTCGGAGCTCTATTTCATGCGCACAGGGATGATCGCGCTGGCACTCGGGTTGCTTGGCCTGAGGTTTCTACCTGCCTTGCCGTCTGTCGGATGGCTTTTCCTCATTGCTTTGCTGGGTATTGCATGCCTACGCACACGCCTCTGGCCGTTCGGCTGCATGGCGTTGGGGCTGGTGTGGGCCTGCGGGTCGGCGCAGCAGGCGCTCGACGACCGCCTGCCTGCCGAACTGGACGGACGCACGCTGTGGCTGGAGGGCCGGGTGGTGGGGCTGCCAACGCACACCGAGCGTAGCGTGCGCTTCGAACTCAAGGATGCCGCCTCGCGCCGCGCCGACCTTCCGCAACGCCTGCAACTGAGCTGGTTCGACGGCCCCCAGCTCCGGGCTGGAGAGCGCTGGCGCCTGGCGGTCAACCTGCGGCGGCCCCATGGTTTGCTCAACCCGCACGGCCCTGACCGGGAAGCCACCTTGCTGGCGCGTCGGGTAGGCGCCACCGGTACGGTCAAGGCCGGGCAGTTGCTGGCCCCTGCCAGTGGGGGCTGGCGCGATGTGCTTCGCCAACGCTTGCTGGCGGTCGATGGCAATGGCCGGGAAGCGGCTCTGGCAGCGTTGGTGCTGGGCGATGGTGGCGGGCTTTCCAGGGCATTGTGGCAAACCTTGCAGGCCACCGGCACGGTGCATCTATTGGTGATTTCCGGGCAACACATAGGCTTGCTGGCTGGGCTGGTCTACGGGCTGGTGGCTGGTTTGGCGCGGCTGGGAGCCTGGCCGCGAAGCGTGCCTTGGTTGCCGTGGGCCTGTGGCTTGTCGATGGCGGCGGCGCTGGCCTATGGCGCGTTGGCGGGGTGCCAGGTGCCGGTGCAGCGCGCGTGCCTGATGCTGGCGGTGGTGTTGCTCTGGCGTTTGCGGTTCCGCCACCTGGGCGCCTTCGTGCCGCTGTTGCTGGCATTGGTGTGCGTACTGCTGGTCGAGCCACTGGCCAGCTTGTTGCCGGGGTTCTGGCTGTCGTTCAGCGCGGTGGCGGTGCTGATCTACTGCTTCAGTGGTCGCCTGGGAGGCTGGCGCCCCTGGCAAGCCTGGAGCCGCGCCCAATGGGTAATCGCCCTGGGCCTTTTGCCGGCGTTGCTTGCGCTGGGTCTGCCGGTCAGCCTCAGTGGGCCTTTGGTCAATCTAGTGGCAGTGCCGTGGGTCAGCCTGGTGATACTGCCGTTGGCATTGCTCGGTACCTTGCTGCTGCCATTGGCGGGGGTGGGCGAAGCCTTGTTGTGGCTGGCCGGTGGGGCGCTCGATGTGTTGTTTCGCCTGCTGGCGTGGGTGGCAGCTTGGCAGCCTGCCTGGCTCCCACCGCCCGTGCCGATGTGGGCCTGGCTACTGGTGTGCCTCGGGGCGCTGCTGGTGCTGTTGCCACGGGGTGTGCCATTGCGTGGCCTGGGCGCTGTCATGCTGCTGGCGCTATGGGTGCCCAGGCAGTCAGTGCCCGAGGGGCAGGTGCAGGTCTGGCAACTGGATGTCGGCCAGGGCCTGGCAGTACTGCTGCGTACGCGTAATCACACCGTGTTGTATGACGCGGGCCCAGCCAGCGGCGTCCACGACCTGGGAGAAAGCGTGGTGCTGCCCACGTTGCGCAAGCTCGGCGTGCGACAGCTGGACCTGCTGCTGGTAAGCCACGCCCATGCCGATCACGCCGGTGGCGCGGCGGCGATCCATCGTGGAATGCCGGTAGCCTGGGTGCTGGCGGGGGAGGCGGGTGCGCTGCCGGAGGCGCTGGATGCCCAGGCCTGCCCCACGGGCGAGCGTTGGCAGTGGGATGGTGTCAACTTTTCGGTGTGGCAATGGCCCGGTGCGCGAACCAGTAACGATCGCTCCTGTGTACTGCTGGTGGAGGCCAATGGTGAGCGGTTGTTGCTTGCCGGGGACATGGAGGCGGGTGCCGAGCGAGCCTGGTTGGCTGCCACTGAGGATCCGCGCCTGGACTGGTTGCAGTCGCCGCACCACGGGAGTCGCAGTTCATCCACCGAGCCTTTCATTCGTGCCACGTCACCGCGCGGGGTGTTGATTTCCCGTGGCCGCCACAACAGCTTCGGCCATCCGCACCTGCAGGTCGTGGCACGTTACCAGCGCCATGGCCTGGCGATCCATGACACGGCAATCGAGGGCGCGTTGCGCCTGCAGCTAGGTGCCCATCGCGAAGTCTGGAGCATACGCGGGCAGCGGCGCTTCTGGCGCGAGCCGAGCGACGGCTGAACGACGGGCTGACCTCCGGCAGATGAGCGCCCCGCGCGCCTATGGTAGAGTGGCGGCCTTTTTCCAGGGGGATGCGCACTGTGTGGGAATTGGTCAAGTCCGGTGGTTGGATGATGCTGCCGATCATTCTGAGCTCCATCGCTGCCATGGCGATCGTCATCGAACGCCTATGGACCCTGCGCGCCAGCCGCGTGACCCCGCCGCACCTGCTGGGCCAGGTGTGGATGTGGATCAAGGACAAGCAACTGACCAGTGACAAGCTCAAGGCCCTGCGTGCCGACTCGCCGCTGGGCGAAATTCTCGCGGCAGGCCTGGCCAACTCCCGCCATGGCCGCGAGATCATGAAGGAATGCATCGAGGAGGCCGCTTCCCGGGTTATCCACGAGCTCGAGCGCTACATCAGCACCCTCGGTACCATCGCTGCCATGGCGCCGCTGCTCGGCCTGCTGGGCACTGTGCTGGGCATGATCGATATCTTCAGCGCCTTCATGGGCTCGCAGATGACCGCCAATGCCTCGGTGCTCGCCGGCGGTATCTCCAAGGCCCTGGTGACGACCGCCGCGGGCCTGATGGTGGGTATCCCGGCGGTGTTCTTCCACCGTTTCCTGCTGCGCCGCATCGATGAGCTGGTGGTGGGCATGGAGCAGGAGGCGATCAAGCTGGTCGAGGTGCTGCAAGGCGACCGCGAGGTCGAGGTGGCCGGAGGCAAGGCGTGAAGTTCCGGCGCAACCGTCAGCGCGAGAGCGTGGACATCAACCTGGCGTCGTTGATCGACGTGGTGTTCGTCTTGTTGCTGTTCTTCGTGGTGACCACCACCTTCACCCGCGAGACTCAGTTGCGTGTGGAGTTGCCGGAGGCTGCCACGGGTGCACCGGCGCCAGCGCAAGAGGGCAAGCGTATCGAACTCACCATCAGCGCCGAGGGCGTCTATTCGCTGAACAACCACTTGCTGCCCAAGAACGACCTGGCCACGCTGACCGAGGCGTTGCAGCGCGAGTCTGGCGGCGACAACCAACTGCCACTCTCGATCAGTGCTGATGGCAAGACGCCGCACCAGGCCGTGATCACCGCAATGGACGCTGCCGGCAAGCTCGGCTTCAGCCAGTTGCGCATGACCACCGTCGAGGCTGCCCAGGGGACGCCCTGATGGCGCTTGCCGACCGATTGCTCGCTGCCTGGTACAGCGGGCACCCCGCCCTGGCCCTGTTGCGCCCGCTGGAGACCCTGTACCGACGCGTAGTAGCCCGCAAGCGCGCTCGGTTTCTCAGTGGTGAAAGCCCCAGCTACCGCGCGCCTGTGCCGGTGATCGTGGTCGGCAACATCACCGTGGGGGGCACCGGCAAGACACCGATGATCCTCTGGCTGATCGAGCACTGCCGACGCCAGGGCCTGAAAGTCGGCGTGGTCAGCCGTGGCTATGGCGCCACGCCGCCCAGCCTGCCGTGGCGGGTCGAGGCGCAGCACGCGGCCGAGCAGGCCGGTGACGAGCCTCTGCTGATCGTCCAGCGCACGGGTGTGCCTTTGATGATCGACCCTGATCGCTCCCGCGCCGTGCGGGCTCTGCTGGCCAGTGAGTCGCTGGACCTGATCCTTTGCGATGACGGCATGCAGCATTACCGCCTGGCCCGCGATCTGGAGTTGGTGCTTATCGATGCTGCCCGTGGCTTGGGCAACCGCCGCTGCCTGCCAGCCGGCCCGCTGCGCGAGCCGGTCGAGCGCCTGGCCGAGGTCGACGCGGTGTTGCACAACGGCGCGGTGAGCGACCCTGCCGATGGCTTTGCCTTCCGTTTGCAGCCCAGTGCCCTGGTCAACCTGCGCAGCGGCGAGCACCGTACGCTCGACTATTTCCCGCCAGGCCAAGCGCTGCATGCGGTGGCCGGCATTGGTAACCCACAGCGTTTCTTCAATACCCTGCTGGCGCTAAACTGGCAGCCTGTGCCGCACCCATTCGCCGACCATGCGCAGTTCAGTGCCGAGAACCTGGCCTTCGAGCCGCCACTACCGCTGGTGATGACTGAAAAGGACGCGGTGAAATGCCGCGCTTTCGCCGCCGCCGACTGGTGGTACCTGGCCGTCGATGCACTGCCATCGCCGGCTTTCGTCGCCTGGTTCGACGCACAGCTCGCACACCTGCTGCCGGCTCGCCAGCAGCCCTGACTCCTTTCAATTTTCCGGCCTTCGGCCTCAAGGACGCACTCATGGACACCAAATTGCTCGATATCCTGGCCTGCCCGATCACCAAGGGGCCGCTCAAGCTCAGTGCCGACAAGAGCGAACTCATCAGCAAGGGCGCAGGCCTGGCATACCCGATTCGCGACGGTATCCCGGTGATGCTGGAAAGCGAAGCGCGCACCCTGACCGACGACGAGCGTCTGGACAAATGAGCCAGCACTTCACCGTGGTGATTCCTGCCCGCCTGCGCTCCACGCGCCTGCCGGGCAAGCCGTTGCTGCCGATTGCCGGCAAGCCGATGGTCCAGCACGTTTGGGAGCAGGCCCGCAAGAGCGGCGCCAGCCGTGTGGTCATCGCCACTGATGACGCTAGCATCGTCGAGGCGTGCCAGGCCTTTGGCGCCGAGGTGCTGCTGACCCGTGCCGACCATGAGTCCGGCACCGACCGCCTGGCGGAAGTCGCCGCGCACCTGGGGTTGCCGGTCGATGCCATCGTGGTCAACGTGCAGGGTGATGAGCCGTTGATTCCACCGGTCATCATCGACCAGGTCGCTGCCAACCTTGCCGCGCATCCGGAAGCCGGCATCGCCACCCTGGCCGAGCCGATCCATGCGCCGGAAACCGTATTCAACCCTAATGCCGTCAAGGTCGTCAGCGACAAGCATGGCCTGGCGCTGACCTTCAGTCGTGCGCCGCTGCCCTGGGCCCGCGATGCCTTCGCGTTGAGCCGCGAGCAGCTGCCATCAGAGGTGCCGTACCGCCGCCATATCGGCATGTACGCCTACCGAGTAGGCTTTCTCCAGGACTTCGTCGCTTGGGGCCCATGCTGGCTCGAGCAGACCGAGGCGCTTGAGCAACTGCGTGCCCTGTGGCACGGGGTACGCATTCATGTCGCCGATGCCATCGAGGCGCCGGCGGTGGGCGTGGACACCCCTGAAGACCTGGAGCGCGTAAAGCGCTTGCTGGAGGCCTGATGCGCGTCCTGTTCGTCTGCCTCGGCAACATCTGCCGCTCGCCTACCGCCGAGGGCGTCTTGCGACACCAGCTCGAGGCAGCGGGGCTGGGCGAGGTGGTCCATGTGGCCTCCGCTGGCACGGGTGACTGGCACGTGGGCAGCGCGCCCGACAGCCGTACCTGCCAGGCCGCGTTGGCGCGTGGCTACGACCTGTCGCACCAGCGTGCACAGCAGGTCAAGGCCGCCCACTTCGCCGAGTACGACCTGGTCCTGGCCATGGACAAGAGCAACCTGAACAACCTCAAGGCGTTGCGCCCACACAACGCCCACGCTGAGCTCGACCTGTTCCTGCGCCGCTATGGCGCGGCCCTGGACGAGGTGCCAGACCCTTACTATGGCGGCGCCGAAGGCTTCGAGCAGGTGCTGGACCTGATCGAGGGCGCTTGCCGCGAGCTGGTGGTGGAAATCAAGGGGCGGTTATGACGCAGCATTGGCAGGAGCAGGTATCGCTCAAGCCCTACAACACCTTCGGCATTGATGTGCGTGCGCGTTACTTCACCCAGGCCCATGACGATGAGCAGGCCCGTCAGTCATTGGCTGAAGCTGCACAGCGCGGGTTGGACGTGATGGTCATCGGCGGCGGCAGCAACCTGCTGTTGACTCGCGATGTCGATGCCCTGGTGCTGCACATGGCCAGCCGCGGTCTGCGCGTGCTCAGTGACGATGGTCAGCGGGTGGTAGTGGAGGCCGAGGCTGGTGAGCCTTGGCACCCGTTCGTGCAATGGAGCATCGAGCAGGGCTTGTGCGGGTTGGAGAACCTCAGCCTGATTCCCGGCACCGTAGGCGCCGCGCCCATGCAGAACGTCGGCGCCTATGGGGTAGAGGTCAAGGACGTGTTCGTTGGCCTCACCGCGTTGAATCGTGACACGGGCGAGCTGCAGGACTTCAGTCTGGACGACTGTGCCTTCGGTTATCGCGACAGTGTGTTCAAGCGCCACCCGGGGCGGTGGTTGATCCTGCGGGTACGTTTTGCGCTGAGCCGCACATTGCTTGCGCATCTGGACTACGGCCCGGTTCGCCAGCGCCTGGCCGAGCAAGGTGTGGTACAGCCCAGTGCACGGGCCATCAGCGATGCAATCTGTAGTATCCGTCGCGAAAAGCTGCCAGACCCCGCCGAGTTGGGCAATGCCGGTAGCTTCTTCAAGAACCCTGTGGTGCCGGCGGTATTGGCACAGCGTATCCGCGACAACCATCCGTGCGTGGTGGCTTACCCGCAGGCGGATGGCCAGGTGAAACTGGCCGCTGGCTGGCTGATCGAGCAGGCTGGCTGGAAAGGGTATCGGGAAGGTGATGCCGGGGTGCACCGCCTGCAGTCGCTGGTGCTGGTGAATTATGGCCAGGCCACGGGGGAGCAGCTGCATGCCTTGGCGCGCAAGATCCAGGCGGATGTGCTCGAGCGCTTCGGCGTAGCGCTGGAGATGGAGCCGAACCTGTACTGAGCCAAGCCCCGAAAGGGCGCGATGCCTGGCCTGGAACACAAAATGCCCTGCAAGAAAAAGCCCCGCCAGTTCGCACTGGCGGGGCTTTTTCATTCAGCCATTGGAATCAACCGTGATGAGGCTTGTGCTCTTCGGAGGTTTCCAGTGGCAGGGGCTGCTGCTCGGCGACTTCGGCTTCCACTGCAGGGCTAGCCTGGGTGGCTGCTTCGGCAGCTGCGGCGGCCGCAGCTGCTGCCGCTTCGGCTTCACGCTTGCGGCGACGCACTTCACGTGGGTCGTTCGGCGCGCGGCCATTGCTCAGCATCACAGTGGCAGGTTCGAGCGGGGCGGGCTCGGCGGCGGCCGGGGCGTCTTCAACGATGACTGGCTCGACCACTTCAACCTGGGCCTCGACAACCGGCGCGGCTTCGACAACCGGCGCTTGCTCGACCACGGCTGTTTGCACCGCTGGTGCCTCTTCTGTAGCTGCCTGGGCGATGGGCGCCTCGACAACTTCTGCAACAGGCTCACTGGCAGCGACTTCAGCAGCAGGCTGCGGAGCCACTTCGACCACTGGTGCGAAGCTTGGCTCGACCACAGCCACTGGCTCGCTGACCGGTTGCTCGACCACAGGGGCGATAGCCGCTTCCTCGGCCGGGGTGGCGGATGCCACAGGCTCGGTCGGCTGGGCAACTTCCAGCGCCTGGGGTTCTACGACTTCAGCGGTGGCGCGCTCGGCCTGCTCATTGGCTTGGGCTTCGGCTTGGGCGCTGATGTTGCTGGTAGCAACGGCGGCAGTGACGGCAAGGCCGGCAGCCAGTTCGGCGCCCAGCTCGGTCGCCTTGTGCTGCTGCGGTTGCTGCTCTTCGCTGGATTCTTCTTCGCCATCGATCAGCTCGCCATTGGCATTGCGCTGGCGCTCACGGCGGTTGCTGCGGCGACGTTGGCCACGGGAGCGGCGACGTGGACGCTCACCATCGGCACCTTCCTGCTCGTCCTGCAGCAGTTCGTCGCTCGGCAGTTGTTCCTCGGCGACCTCGGCTTCCTGCTCGGCGGCGCGCGGTTGGCGCTCCTCGCGAGGTGGGCGTGGCTGACGTTCTTCGCGTGGTGCGCGCTCTTCGCGCTCCTCGCGAGGTGCGCGTTCTTCACGGGCTGGGCGTTCTTCACGTGGGGCACGTTCTTCGCGCGGTGCACGCTCTTCACGTGGAGCGCGTTCTTCACGAGCTTCACGTGGTGCACGTTCCTCGCGGGCTACGCGCTCTTCGCGTGGTGCACGCTCCTCGCGCGGCTGGCGTTCCTCGCGGGTGGCCGGTGCTGCATCCAGTGGTTCACGCAGCTCACGCACACGTTCCTCACGGTTGCCGCGGCGGTCTTCGCGTGGCTGACGCGGGGCACGTTCTTCGCGTGGTGCACGTTCCTCACGCGGGGCGCGCTCTTCACGGGGGGCACGTTCTTCGCGAGGGGCACGCTCTTCACGCGGAGCACGCTCGGCACGCTCTTCGCGGGGCTTGCGATCATCTTCGCGGCGGCCGTTGCGGTTGCGGCTCTGTTGACGGCCGTTACGGCGTTCGTCGTTGCGCTGTGGGCGCTCGGTAGCGGGTTTCTCGGTGCTCGCCACCGGCGCTGGGGCAGGTTCGTCCTTGCCGGCGAACAGGCTGACCAGCGACTTCACCAGACCCTTGAACAGGCTCGGCTCGGGGGCAATTGGGGCTGGCGCGGCAGCAGCGGGTTGCTCTTCCTGGGCACTTGGCACGGGTGCGTTGGCACGAGCTGGCGCGGTCTTGACCGCAGCTTCCTGGCGAACCAGGGTGCGGGTGGCGGTCGGCTGTGGTGCTTCTTCGGTTTCAGCAGCGGCAATTTCGTAGCTGGACTGGTTGTTCAGCACTTCCGGGTTGTCGTCGCGCAGGCGCTGGACTTCGAAGTGCGGGGTTTCCAGGTGATCGTTCGGCAGGATGATGATGCGTGCACGGGTACGCAGTTCGATCTTGGTGATCGAGTTGCGTTTTTCGTTGAGCAGGAACGCTGCAACCGGGATCGGCACCTGGGCGCGTACCTCGGCGGTACGGTCTTTCAGGGCTTCTTCTTCGATCAGGCGCAGGATCGCCAGCGAGAGCGACTCGACGTCACGGATGATGCCGGTGCCGGAGCAGCGTGGGCAAACGATGCCGCTGCTTTCGCCCAGAGACGGACGCAGGCGCTGGCGGGACATCTCCAGCAGGCCGAAGCGCGAGATGCGGCCAACCTGTACGCGGGCGCGGTCGGCCTCGAGGCACTCACGCACGCGCTCTTCCACGGCGCGCTGGTTCTTGGCCGGGGTCATGTCGATGAAGTCGATGACGATCAGGCCGCCGATGTCACGCAGACGCAGCTGGCGGGCGATTTCCTCGGCCGCTTCCAGGTTAGTCTGCAGGGCGGTTTCCTCGATGTCGCTGCCTTTGGTGGCGCGCGCCGAGTTGATGTCGATGGACACCAGGGCTTCGGTCGGGTCTATGACGATCGAGCCGCCGGACGGCAGGTCGACCACGCGCTGGAAGGCGGTTTCGATCTGGCTTTCGATCTGGAAACGGTTGAACAGCGGCACGCTGTCTTCGTACAGCTTCACCTTGCTGGCGTACTGCGGCATGACCTGGCGGATGAAGGTGAGGGCTTCTTCCTGGGCGTCGATGCTGTCGATCAGAACCTCGCCGATATCCTGGCGCAGGTAGTCGCGGATGGCGCGGATGATGACGTTGCTTTCCTGGTAGATCAGGAAGGGCGCGACGCGGTCCTGGGAGGCTTCCTTGATGGCGGTCCACAGTTGCAGCAGGTAGTCGAGGTCCCACTGCATTTCTTCGCTGCTGCGGCCAAGGCCGGCAGTGCGCACGATCAGGCCCATGTCGCCGGGAACGGTCAGGCCGTTCAGGGCTTCGCGCAGCTCGTTGCGCTCTTCGCCTTCGATGCGGCGGGAGATGCCGCCTGCACGTGGGTTGTTGGGCATCAGCACCAGGTAGCGGCCGGCGAGGCTGATGAAGGTGGTCAGGGCCGCGCCCTTGTTGCCACGCTCTTCTTTCTCGACCTGGACGATGACTTCCTGGCCTTCGCTCAGTACTTCCTTGATGTTGACACGGCCTTCAGGGGCCTTCTTGAAGTACTCGCGGGAAATTTCCTTCAGCGGCAGGAAGCCGTGGCGTTCAGAGCCGAAGTCGACGAAGGCGGCTTCGAGGCTAGGCTCGATGCGGGTGATCTTGCCTTTGTAGATGTTGGCCTTCTTCTGCTCGCGGGCACCGGATTCGATATCCAGGTCGTAGAGGCGCTGGCCATCCACCAGGGCTACACGCAACTCTTCGGGTTGAGTTGCGTTAATCAGCATTCTTTTCATGTTGTACCGTCGGTTTCCGGGCTGCCGGAAACGGCGTTCGGCACACACGACTTCTCATGGTCGGTGCCAAGGTGCGCAAGGGTGGCGGGCCACCCTGTGTCTGGCGACATTCGGCACCAGCCGGTTGCCCAGCCTGCCGTGGTCGCGACGACGCGTCCTGTTTGCTGCGGTGCCTAGTGCACTCAGTCAGGAGGAGGAATCAGCCGAGGGCCGTGGACGCCTCTGGGGCATCTGTAAACACCGGTTCCGCTCGCCAGGCCATTACAGTGGGCCGTTTGGCCGGACTTCGTGCTTACACGGTCCGGGCTGTACATCTCCACCCTGCACGTATCCCTGATAATTCGGGTGCTGCCGCGCGCTGAATCCGCAACGGGTTGCATTTTTCGCAAGCTCGTTTGATGAGCTGGCGCCATTCATGTCCAAGGCAGGTATTTCCGAAGCATTCGCCAAGCGCTGCACAAAAGCGCCTGTGGCGGGCAGAGGTACGGCGAAAAGAATCGGGTAAGCAGGTGAAACACCGCACTTGTCGTTTTTTTTCGTTCTTCTCTGCTCGGCGCTGGTGGCGATTCCAGGCATTTCGGTAAACTGGCGAAAACCCCGTCGGACGGCCTCGCGTCCTGGAGAATTGCGTTGGTCAGGGGTCGGCTTGGAGCCTGATGCCGCTGGCCTGCCGCTTTTGGCGGCGTTCGCGACTATAGCAGCAATCATTAAGTGCTTCAATTCCATAAAAAATTGTTATGATCCCGCAATGACGACCAATAATCCCCCGACTTCCGGCGTTCAGCTGATCGAAGTCGCGCCGGAACTTGCCGGCCAACGTATCGATAACTTCCTCATCACCGCGCTCAAGGGCGTGCCCAAGACCCTGGTCTACCGCATCCTGCGCAAGGGTGAGGTGCGGGTGAACAAGGGGCGTATCAAACCTGAATACAAGTTGCAGGCTGGCGACATCGTGCGGGTTCCGCCGGTGCGCCTGCCTGAGCGCGACGAGCCTGCGCCGGTTGCGCAAAGCTTGTTGCAGCGCCTGGAAGCGGCCATCGTCTACGAAGACAAGGCGCTGATCGTGATGAACAAGCCGGCCGGTATTGCGGTGCACGGCGGCAGCGGCCTGAGCTTCGGGGTGATCGAGGCTTTGCGCCAGTTGCGTCCGGATGCCAAGGAGCTGGAGCTGGTCCATCGCCTTGATCGCGACACCTCGGGCCTTCTGATGATCGCCAAGAAGCGCAGCATGCTGCGCCATCTGCACGCCGCGCTGCGCGGCGATGGCGTCGACAAACGCTACATGGCGCTGGTGCGGGGTCACTGGCCGACGTCGAAGAAGCAGGTCAGCGCGCCATTGCAGAAGAGCAACCTGCGTTCTGGCGAGCGCATGGTCGAGGTCAATGACGAGGGCAAGGAGGCGCTGACGATGTTCCGGGTGCTGCGTCGCTTCGGCGAGTTCGCCACCATCGTCGAGGCGCGTCCGATCACTGGGCGTACCCACCAGATTCGCGTGCACACCCTGCATGCCGGGCACATGATTGCCGGTGACAGCAAGTATGGCGACGAGGATTTCAGCCGCGAGATTCGCGAACTGGGTGGCAAGCGCCTGTTCCTGCATGCCTATGCCCTGACCGTACCGTTGCCTGACGGCGGCGAGCTCAAGCTCGAGGCGCCGGTGGATGAAGTTTGGGCCAAGACCGTGGAGCGCCTGAGTGCGACCTGATCGTTCATGAGCAAGCGCTATGAGTTGTTGATTTTCGATTGGGACGGCACGTTGGCCGACTCCATCGGGCGTATCGTCCAGGCGATGAATGCCGCTGCCGAGCGTGCGGGGGAGGCGCCTAGTGATGAGGCTGCCATCAAGGGCATCATCGGGTTGGCGCTGGCCGAGGCCATCTCGACGCTCTACCCGCGCCTTGATGCCCATCAGGTCGAGGTCTTCCGTCAGCATTACGCTGATATCTACATGGCGCTGGACCAGCAGCCCTCGCCGCTGTTCGATGGGGTGGTGGAGTCGCTGGAAGCGTTTCGTGCCGAGGGGTATCGTCTGGCGGTGGCTACCGGCAAGGCACGTCGAGGTTTGGATCGCGTGCTTCGGTCCAATGGCTGGGAGAACTACTTCGATATTACCCGTGCTGCCGATGAGACCCTGGGCAAGCCGCACCCGCTGATGCTCGAGCAGATCCTCGCCCACTGCCGGGTAGAACCTGAGCGTGCGCTGATGGTCGGAGATTCGGCGTTCGATTTGCAAATGGCCAGCAATGCCGGCATGCATTCGGTCGCGGTGGGTTATGGTGCCATGTCGCTACAGGCCTTGAGCGAATTCGGGCCGCAGGTGTGCATCGATCATTTTTCGCAATTGCGTGAGTGGCTGGCCACTCCAATTCCAGGGTAGGTAGGCATGACTGACGAATGGAAGGCGCCCGAGCCGCAGGACGGCGAGGAGCGCAAAAGCTGGAAGCTGCTGGAGAAGACCCTGCTGGCGGGTGTCCAGGAGCAGCGCCGGGCGCGGCGCTGGGGAATCTTCTTCAAGCTGCTGACCTTCCTTTACCTGTTCGGCATCCTGTTCCTGTTCACGCCGCTGATGGACATGGAAACCACTGCCACGCGCAGCACCAACCATACCGCGTTGGTCGAGCTGCGCGGGGTGATCGCCGATCAGGAGGCGGCCAGCGCCGACAACCTGATCAAGAGCCTGCGCGAGGCATTCAAGGACCCCAAGACCAAGGCTGTGGTCATGCGCATCAACAGCCCAGGCGGCAGTCCGGTGCAGGCTGGCTACGTGTATGACGAGATTCGTCGCCTGCGCGCCGAGTACCCGGCCATCAAGCTGTATGCCGTCATTACCGACCTGGGGGCGTCCGGGGCGTACTACATTGCCAGTGCGGCCGACGAAATCTATGCCGACAAGGCCAGTCTGGTCGGCTCGATCGGCGTAACGGCGGCCGGTTATGGCTTCGTCGGGGCCATGGACAAGCTCGGTGTCGAGCGGCGTACCTATACCGCAGGTGAGCACAAGGCGTTCCTCGATCCGTTCTCGCCGCAGAAGCCTGAAGAGACGGCGTTCTGGCAAGGTGTGCTGAATACCACCCATCGTCAGTTCATCGCAATGGTCAAGCAGGGAAGGGGTGATCGCCTGAAGGATCAAGAGCACCCTGAGCTGTTCAGTGGTCTGATCTGGTCTGGCGAGCAGGCCAAGGCGCTGGGGCTGGTAGATGGCCTGGGCAGTGCCAGCTATGTGGCGCGAGAAGTCGTTGGCGAGCAGGAGTTGGTGGATTTCACTGTCCAGGAGTCGCCATTCGATCGTTTCTCCAAACGCTTGGGTGCCAGCGTGGCCGAGCACTTGGCGATGTGGATGGGTTTCCAGGGCCCGACCTTGCGTTGAGCTGTAGGTGCGGGTGCCTTAGGGCACCTGCACGCCTTCCTTTATCAGCATGTCCACCAGTCGAATCAGTGGTAGCCCCACCAGGCTGGTGGCATCGCTGCCGTGGGTCTGCTGGAACAGGCTGACCCCCAGTCCTTCTGCCTTGAAGCTTCCCGCGCAATCCAGCGGTTGCTCGGCGTTCACGTAGCGCTCTACGCGTTCGCGGTCCAGCTCGCGCAGGGTGACGGTGAATGGCACGCAATCGACCTGGTATTGCCCGGTGGCGCTGTTGAGCAGGGTCAGGCCGGTCAGAAAGGTTACCTGCTGGCCGCTGGCGGCGAGCAATTGTTCGCAGGCGCGTTCGAAGGTGTGCGGTTTGCCGAGGATCTGCTCGCCGAGCACGGCGACCTGGTCGGAGCCGATTATCAGGTGCCCGGGGTGGCTGGCGGCGAGGGCCTCGGCTTTCTCCTTGGCCAGGCGGCGCACCAGCTCGGTGGCAGGCTCGTCTTTCAGGCGCTGTTCGTCTATATCGGGGCTGGCCCAGGTAAAGGGCAGGCGCAGGCGCTGCAGTAGTTCGCGGCGGTAGGGTGAGCTGGAGGCGAGCAACAGGGGCAGCATGGTAGACTCCTCGTCAATTGCGCCCACTTTAACATGTTGAATGTCACCTAATTTCCTTTGACAGAGTCGGGGGGCATCCCTAGAATGCTGCGCCTATGTTGAATGACCCGATTCCACCTCACGTTGACCCGCGCAAATTGGCCGATCGTGGCGTAACCCTCCAAGGTTCGCTGCAACTCGCTGATTTGGAAAGACTCTGCGACCCGCTGTCCGATGATGTCGGTACGGTGCAGGCGAAGTTCGATTTTGAGCGAGACGAGCAAGGCGTTGTGGTTGTCCACAGCGAACTCGATGTCGAAGTCAAGATGGTTTGCCAGCGTTGTCTTGAGCTGGTCACCCTGCCGATTCACAGCGAATGTACGTACGCTGTGGTGAAGGAGGGTGCGAATACCCAGTCGTTGCCGAAAGGCTATGACGTGCTGGAACTGGGCGAAGATCCATTGGATCTGCAGGCGTTGATCGAGGAGGAGCTGTTGCTCGCCTTGCCCATCGTGCCTGCTCATCATCCGGAAGAATGCCAGCAGCCGGCGGGCGCAGACGAGCCCGAATCGAGCAAGGACGAGGTATCGCGGTCCAACCCGTTCAGTGTCTTGGCGCAGTTAAAGCGTGACCCAAACGTTTAGGAGTTAATCAATTATGGCTGTTCAGCAGAACAAAAAATCCCGCTCTGCCCGTGACATGCGCCGTTCGCACGACGCCCTGTCGGAAAACGCACTGTCGGTAGAAAAAACCACCGGTGAAGTCCACCTGCGCCACCACGTTTCGCCAGAAGGCGTATACCGTGGTCGCAAAGTGATCGACAAGGGCGCTGACGAGTAATCCTTGTCCGCTCAGATCATCGCGATCGACGCAATGGGCGGGGACTTCGGTCCCCGCAGCATTGTCCAGGCTAGTATTGCTTGCCTGTCCGCTACGCCCTCGCTTCACCTGGCCCTCGTCGGTCAACCCTCCCTCCTTGAAGAACTCGTCAGCGGCCTTTCGGTTGCCGATCGCGCGCGCCTGCAAATCGTTGGTGCCAGTGAGGTGGTCGGCATGGATGAGCGGCCTTCGCAGGCGTTGCGTGGCAAGCCGGATTCGTCGATGCGCGTCGCCCTGGAGATGGTGCGCGATGGCAAGGCGCAGGCCTGCGTGAGCGCGGGCAACACGGGGGCGCTGATGGCGTTGTCGCGTTTCGTGCTCAAGACCTTGCCGGGTATCGATCGGCCGGCCATGGTCGCCGCCATCCCGACCCGGGCGGGGTACTGCCAGTTGCTGGACCTCGGCGCCAATGTCGATTGCAGTGCCGAGAACCTCTACCAGTTTGCGGTGATGGGCTCGGTGGCCGCCCAGGCGCTGGGTATCCCTCGGCCGCGGGTAGCGCTGCTCAATGTCGGTACCGAAGACATCAAGGGCAACCAGCAGGTCAAGCTGGCCGCCAGCTTGCTGCAGGGCGCCCGGGGCCTTAACTACATCGGTTTCGTCGAGGGTGATGGCTTGTACCGTGGCGAGGCTGATGTGGTGGTGTGTGATGGCTTCGTCGGCAATATCCTGCTCAAGTCGAGCGAGGGCTTGGCGACCATGATCGCCGCGCGTATCGAGGCCTTGTTCAAGGGTGGGGTGTTTTCCCGGGCTGCGGGGGTCGTGGCGATGCCGTTGCTCAAGCGCCTGCAGGCTGATCTTGCGCCTGCGCGCCATAATGGCGCGAGCCTCCTCGGTCTGCAGGGCATCGTCATCAAGAGCCATGGTTCGGCCGGTGTGCAGGGCTTGCAGAGCGCGATCCAGCGCGCGCTCATCGAAATCCAGGAGAACCTGCCGCAGCGCCTGCACGGTCGCCTGGAGGATCTGTTGCTTTAGGCATATTCGCCATGAAGTGGTTAAATGTGACCGCTTGGTCTGCATCTCCATCCAAGTCTTCAGTTTCCGTGCCCAGGCCTAAGCCCTGCGCGCACTTTCCGACGACAAGATCATAAGGGCTTGTTCAATGTCTGCATCCCTCGCATTCGTCTTTCCTGGCCAAGGCTCCCAGTCGCTGGGCATGCTCGCCGAGCTCGGCGCCGAGAAGCCGCTGATCATCGAGACCTTCAAGGAAGCTTCCGAGGCTCTGGGCTACGACCTGTGGAAGCTGGTCCAGGAAGGCCCGGAAGAACAACTCAACCAAACCGACAAGACCCAGCCGGCCATTCTCACCGCCTCCATTGCCTTGTGGCGCT
Organism: Pseudomonas sp. NPDC089554; assembly: GCF_050280645.1. Taxonomy (NCBI): domain Bacteria; kingdom Pseudomonadati; phylum Pseudomonadota; class Gammaproteobacteria; order Pseudomonadales; family Pseudomonadaceae; genus Pseudomonas; species Pseudomonas sp. NPDC089554. The sequence continues at coordinate 18,449 of NZ_JBNNVR010000036.1, read as the reverse complement.
TGTGGCTGGCCGAGGGCGGTGCGCAACCGGCCTTCGTTTCCGGCCATAGCCTGGGCGAGTACAGCGCGCTGGTCGCTGCTGGCAGCCTGAGCCTCAAGGACGCTGTGCGCCTGGTAGAGCGCCGTGGCCAACTGATGCAAGAGGCCGTACCTGCCGGGCATGGTGCAATGGCTGCGATCCTTGGCCTGGATGACGCCGTCGTGGTCGAAATCTGCGCCGAGGCGGCTGAAGACGAGGTCGTAAGCGCGGTCAACTTCAACTCGCCTGGCCAAGTGGTCATCGCGGGCAACAAGGCAGCGGTGGAACGCGCCATCGAGCTGTGCAAGGCCAAGGGGGCCAAGCGTGCGCTGCCGCTGGCGGTAAGCGTGCCGTCGCACTGCGCACTGATGAAGCCGGCTGCCGAGCGCTTCGCCGAAGCGGTCAACGCCATCGACTGGAAGGCCCCGCAAATTCCGGTAGTGCAGAACGTCACTGCCGCTGTCGCCAGCAACCTCGATGCACTCAAGCAAGACCTGCTGGCCCAGCTGTACCAGCCGGTCCGTTGGGTGGAGTGCGTGCAGGCCCTGGCGGCCAATGGTGCGGTAAACCTGGTCGAGTGTGGTCCAGGTAAGGTCCTGGCTGGCCTGAACAAGCGTTGCGCCGACGGCGTGACCACCTACAACCTCAATACCCCAGATGCCGTCGCCGCCACCCGCGCGGCGCTGGCCTGATTTAGGAGACGCTTGCATGAGCCTGCAAGGTAAAGTTGCACTGGTTACCGGCGCCAGCCGTGGTATCGGCCAGGCCATCGCCCTCGAGCTGGGTCGCCAGGGTGCGACCGTGATCGGTACTGCCACCTCTGCTTCCGGTGCCGCGCGCATTGCCGAGACCCTGAAGGAGCATGGTGTCGCCGGTACTGGCATGGAGCTGAACGTGACCAGCGACGAGTCGGTTGCTGCCGTGCTCGGTGCCATCCAGGAGCAGTTCGGCGCGCCGACCATCCTGGTCAACAATGCCGGTATCACCCGCGACAACCTGATGCTGCGCATGAAGGACGAGGAGTGGTTCGATGTGATCGACACCAACCTCAACAGCCTTTACCGCCTGTCCAAGGGCGTGCTGCGTGGCATGACCAAGGCGCGTTGGGGTCGTATCATCAGCATCGGCTCGGTGGTCGGTGCCATGGGTAACGTCGGCCAGGTCAACTACGCTGCCGCCAAGGCTGGTCTCGAAGGCTTCAGCCGCGCCATGGCGCGTGAAGTTGGCTCGCGCAGCATCACCGTCAACTCGGTCACCCCAGGCTTCATCGATACCGACATGACCCGTGAGCTGCCTGACGCCCAGCGCGAAGCGCTGCTGACCCAGATTCCGCTGGGCCGCCTGGGCCAGGCCGAGGAAATCGCGAAAGTGGTTTCCTTCCTGGCTTCCGACGGCGCGGCCTATGTCACTGGCGCTACCGTGCCGGTGAACGGCGGGATGTACATGTAATACCGCAACTCAATGTGACGGATTGCTTAAAAAAACAGTCATACTGCGAGCCTAAAATCCGTTATAAAGCTGCAACCAGATTCCGGGCAGCAGGTCGGTTGGTTTTGGGTACGGCGCGTTACGCTTGAAAAGCAAGCGTCTTCCTATAAACTTGGTCACCGGCCAGCTGCCTGACATATGTCCATTAGGAGTGAAAACAAGGTATGAGCACCATCGAAGAACGCGTCAAGAAAATCGTCGCCGAGCAACTGGGCGTCAAGGAAGAGGAAGTGACCAACGAGAAGTCCTTCGTCGATGACCTGGGTGCCGATTCGCTTGACACCGTTGAGCTGGTGATGGCTCTGGAAGAGGAATTCGAGACCGAAATCCCTGACGAAGAAGCCGAGAAGATCACTACCGTTCAAGCCGCTATCGACTACGTCAACAGCCACAAGGCCTAAGACGCAGTAGTCGACGCTTCTTGTCGAGAAAAACCGCACTGCCTTTGCCGGCGTGCGGTTTTTTCTTTACGAGGGCCGGGGCTTGTTGCGATTTCATTCGCCATCGTGAATGCCATGGCAAGAAACCCTGTTATCAGAAGAGGAGAGTACTGTGTCGCGTAGACGCGTCGTGGTCACAGGTATGGGCATGCTGTCGCCACTGGGTACGGACGTACCGAGCAGCTGGCAGGGCATTCTGGCTGGTCGCAGTGGCATTGGTCTGATCGAACATACGGACCTGTCTGCCTACTCCACCCGTTTTGGCGGCTCGGTAAAGGGCTTCCAGGTCGAGCAGTATCTCGATCAGAAGGAAGCGCGCAAGTTGGATTTGTTCATCCAATACGGCCTGGCGGCGGGTTTTCAGGCCGTGCGTAACGCCGGCCTTGAAGTGACCGACGCCAACCGGGAGCGCATTGGCGTGGCCATGGGCTCCGGCATCGGTGGCCTGACCAATATCGAAGAAACCAGCAAGATCCTGCACGAGAAAGGGCCGCGTCGTATCTCGCCGTTCTTCGTGCCTGGTTCGATCATCAACATGATCTCAGGCTTCCTGTCGATCCATTTGGGCGTGCAGGGGCCGAACTACGCCATTGCTACCGCGTGCACCACCGGCACCCACTGCATCGGCATGGCCGCGCGCAACATCGCCTACGGCGAAGCCGACGTGATGATCGCCGGCGGCGCTGAAATGGCGGCCTGTGGCCTGGGTATGGGGGGCTTCGGCGCTTCGCGCGCGCTGTCCACCCGCAATGACGAGCCAGCTCGCGCCAGCCGTCCGTGGGACAAGGGGCGTGATGGCTTCGTACTGGCCGATGGCGCCGGTGCCCTGGTGCTCGAAGAACTCGAACATGCCAAGGCCCGTGGTGCGACCATCTATGCGGAGCTGGTCGGTTTCGGCATGAGCGGCGATGCGTTCCACATGACCTCGCCACCCGAGGACGGTGCCGGCGCCGCGCGCTGCATGGCCAATGCCCTGCGGGATGCGCAACTGAACGCCGACCAGGTCAGCTACATCAATGCCCACGGCACGTCGACCCCTGCAGGCGACATTGCCGAGGCAGCGGCCGTCAAGCAGGTGTTCGGCGAGCATGCCTACACGCTGGCAGTCAGCTCGACCAAGTCGATGACTGGCCATTTGCTGGGGGCTGCGGGGGCAGTGGAGGCGATTTTCAGCGTATTGGCCATCAACAGCCAGATCGCGCCGCCGACCATCAACCTCGATGAGCCTGATGAAGGTTGTGACCTCGACTTCGTGCCTCACAAGGCGCGCGAGATGTCGATCGACGTGGTGCTGTCCAACTCGTTCGGCTTCGGCGGCACCAACGGTTCGCTGGTGTTCCGCCGGTTCGCCGGCTGATGCACAGCTGGATCGACGGCCAGCCCGGTACTGCGGTCAACTTGCAGAATCGTGGCCTGGCCTACGGCGATGGCCTGTTCGAGACCATCGCCGTGCGCGCTGGCAAGCCCAGCCTGCTGCAGTACCATCTCGATCGCCTGGCGCTGGGTTGCCAGCGTCTGGCAATCGAGGCGGATATCCCCCTGATTCGTGACGAGCTGCTGCGTTTTTCCAGCCAGTTGGGCGAGGGCGTGGCCAAGCTGGTCGTCACCCGTGGCGACAGCCCGCGAGGCTATGCACCTGCGCCTGGCGCGATGGCCAGGCGTATACTCCAGGGCGCGCCGCTGCCTGCATACCCTGTCGTCAACGCCGATCAAGGCGTCAGTCTTTACGCTTGCAAGACCCGCCTTGCGGAACAACCGCTGCTGGCCGGGCTCAAACATCTCAATCGCCTGGAGCAGGTACTCGCCCGAGCCGAATGGCAAGGTGCCGAGTTCGCCGAAGGCTTGATGCGCGACACGCAGGGGCGGTTGATCGAAGGGGTATACAGCAACCTGTTCCTGATTCGTGACGATATGTTACTGACAGCCGACCTGAGCCGTTGCGGCGTGGCGGGTGTGATGCGTGCGGCATTGCTCGAGCATGCCCCGTCCTTGGGTCTCAACCCGCAGGTACGGGACCTGGAGCAGGCTGACCTGGAGCAGGCTGATGAGGTGTTCCTGTGCAACAGCGTCTATGGTATCTGGCCAGTACGCCTGTTCGCCGAGCTGAACCTGAACTGGTCGCCAGGCCCGCTCACCCGTAAACTGCAGGCCGTTGCCCGTACGTTACTGGATACCTGAATTCGTGAGACGCAAATTCCTGCTGCTGCTGGAAATGGGGTTGATTCTGGCCGGCCTGGCCCTTGGCTGGTCGGCATGGAAGCTCAACTCGGTGCTCGAGCAGCCGCTGCAAGTGACGCAGGAACGCCTGCTCGATGTGCCCAGCGGCACCAACCCCAACCGCATGTTCTACCGCATGCAAAATGAGGGGCTGCTGGATGACGCCTTCTGGCTGCGCCTTTACTGGCGTTTCAATATGGCCGGCACTGCGCTGCATACCGGCGAATACCGTCTGACCCCAGGCATGACCGTAGAGGCGCTGTTCGACGCCTGGCGCCGTGGCGATGTGGTGCAATACAACATCACCATCGTCGAGGGCTGGACGTTCCGCCAGGTGCGGGCCGCCGTGGCCAAGCATGAAAAACTCAAAGCTACCCTTGAAGGCTTGTCCGACGCGCAGGTGATGGACAAGCTCGGCCACACCGGTGTGTTTCCCGAAGGCCGCTTCTTCCCCGATACCTACCGCTTCGTGCGCGGCATGAGCGATGTCGAGCTGCTGCAGCAGGCTTATATGCGTCTTGAAGAGGTGCTGGCCAAGGAATGGGCCGAGCGCGTCACCGACCTGCCTTACCGCGACCCCTACCAGGCTCTGATCATGGCTTCGCTGGTAGAGAAGGAAACCGGTATTCCACAGGAGCGCGGGCAGATCGCCGGCGTCTTCGTGCGCCGCCTGCGCCTGGGCATGATGCTGCAGACCGACCCGACGGTGATCTACGGCATGGGCGAGCGCTACAATGGCCGCATTACCCGCGCCGACCTGCGCGAGCCGACACCCTACAACACCTACACCATTAGCGGCCTGCCGCCGACGCCGATCGCCATGGTTGGCCGCGAAGCCATTCATGCGGCGCTCAACCCTTCCGATGGCACCAGCCTGTATTTCGTTGCCCGTGGCGACGGCAGCCATGTGTTTTCCGACGATTTGGACGATCACAACAGTGCGGTGCGCGAGTACCAGCTCAAGCGGCGTGCCGACTACCGCTCCAGCCCCGCACCGCAGGCACCGGTCGAGGCCCCTGTTGAAGCTGCGCCCGAGGCCGTAGAGCCGGCCGCACCCGCCAATAATGAAGCTGCACCGGCCAATGCGCCGACGCCCAGCGAACCTCAGTAAGGAATGCCCGTGAGCGGCTTGTTCATCACCCTGGAAGGCCCCGAAGGCGCGGGCAAGAGTACCAACCGCGAGTACCTGGCCGAGCGCTTGCGCGAACGCGGCCTGGATGTGGTCCTGACCCGCGAGCCGGGCGGTACGCCGTTGGCTGAGCGTATCCGTGAACTGTTGCTGGCCCCCAGCGACGAAAGCATGGCGGCCGACACCGAATTGCTGCTGGTATTCGCCGCGCGTGCCCAGCACCTGGCAGGGGTCATCCGGCCGGCACTGGCACGGGGGGCAGTGGTGCTATGCGATCGCTTCACCGATGCCACCTACGCCTACCAGGGCGGTGGGCGCGGTTTGTCGGTGGAGCGTATCGCCCAGCTGGAAGGCTTCGTCCAGGGCGATCTGCGCCCCGACCTGACCCTGGTCTTCGACCTGCCGGTGGAGGTGGGCCTGGCCCGTGCTGCGGCCCGTGGTCGCCTGGATCGTTTCGAGCAGGAAGGCCAGGCATTCTTCGAGGCGGTGCGCCAGGCCTACCTGCAGCGCGCCGCGCATGAGCCTGCGCGCTACAGCTTGCTGGATGCCGCACAGTCGCTGGAGGCGGTTCAGCGTTCCATCGACGGCCTGTTGCCAGGCATCCTGGGGCGTTGCCGTGGCTGAGGGGTTCCCCTGGCAGCAGGGGCTCTGGCAGCAACTGGCTGGCCGCACCCAGCATGCCCATGCCTACCTGTTGCACGGCCCCCAGGGCACCGGCAAGCGCGCCCTGGCCGAACGCCTCATGGCCCGGTTGCTGTGCCAGCGCCCCGATGGGCTGGAGGCCTGCGGCCAATGCAAGTCGTGCCTGTTGCTCAAGGCGGGCAGCCACCCGGACAACTTCGTGCTGGAACCGGAGGAGGCCGACAAGCCGATCAAGGTCGACCAGGTTCGCGACCTCGTGGCCTTCGTGGTACAGACCGCACAACTGGGTGGCCGCAAGGTGGTACTGATCGAGCCAGCGGAGGCGATGAACATCAATGCCTCCAACGCCTTGCTCAAGAGCCTTGAGGAGCCCTCCGGCAACACCGTGCTGCTGTTGGTCAGCCACCAGCCCAGTCGCCTGCTGCCTACGATCAAGAGCCGCTGCCAGCAGGTGGCATGTCCACAGCCCACCCTGGCGCAAAGCCAGGCCTGGTTGGCGGCGGCGCTGCCGGAGTGTGATGGCGCCGAGCGCGATGAGTTGCTGGCCTTGGCCATGGGCTCGCCGCTGATGGCGGTCAACCTGCATACCCAAGGCGTGCGCGAACAGCGCGCCCTGATCACCGAGGGGGTGAAGAAGCTGCTCAAGCAGCAACAGTCCCCGAGCCAGCTGGCCGAAGCCTGGAACACTGTTCCGCTGCTGCTGCTGTTCGACTGGTTCTGCGACTGGTCGCACCTGATCCTGCGCTATCAGTTGACGCAGGACGAGGAGGGGTTAGGCTTGGGCGACATGCGCAAGGTGCTGCAATACCTCGCGCAGAAAAGCCGTCAGTCCAAGGTGCTGGAAGTCCAGGCCTGGGTCCTTGAGCAGCGTCAGAAGGTGCTGGGCAAGGCCAACCTCAACCGCGTGCTGCTACTCGAAGCGCTTTTGGCGCACTGGGTACAATTGCCTGGTACGCGCTAGTTCTCCAACGTTTATTGCCTGTGTGCCGTCATCCCATGCTCGTAGATTCCCATTGCCACCTTGATCGTCTTGACCTGAGCGCCCACGGCGGCTCCCTGGATGCTGCCCTGCAAGCCGCGCGCGAGCGTGGGGTCGGGCACTTCCTGTGCATCGGCGTAAGCGCCGAAAACGCCGGCGCGGTAAAGGCGCTCAGTGACCAGTACGCAGATGTAGACTGCTCTGTCGGTGTCCACCCCCTCGACCTGGCACCCGGTGAAACACCGGCACTGGAGTGGTTGCTGCGCGAGCTGGCGCACCCCCATGTCGTGGCCATCGGCGAGACTGGGCTGGACTACCACTACGAGCCGGAGGCCGCCGAGCTGCAGCAAGCGTCTTTTCGTCTGCACCTGGAGGCCTCGCGCCAGACCGGCAAGCCGGTGATCGTCCATACTCGGGCAGCGCGGGCCGATACCCTGGCCCTGCTGCGTGAAGCCAGCCTGCCGCAGGCCGGGGTGCTGCACTGCTTTACCGAGGACTGGGACATGGCCAAGGCCGCGCTCGACCTGGGCTACTACATCTCGCTTTCCGGGATCGTCACCTTCCGCAATGCCGACGCCTTGCGCGAGGTGGCCCGCCAGGTGCCGGCCGATCGCCTGTTGGTGGAAACCGATTCCCCGTACCTGGCGCCTATCCCTTATCGCGGTAAGCCGAATTTGCCGCAGTACGTGCGTGAAGTGGCCGAGTACATTGCCTCGCTGCGCGCAGTCAGTTACCAGCAACTGGCCGAGCAAACCACCGCCAACTTCAAGCGCCTGTTCCCCTTGGCGCGTGTGCTCTGACGTAAGGCAGCTAGGCAAAAAAAACCCGGGTTCTGGGGGAGGAATCCGGGTTAAGACCATTAGGAGTAAAACAAAGGTACGCGGTCCCTGGGCACCTTTATTGGCGCGCCACTAGGGGGGATGCGCCGCGCCAACACTTCAAGTATTGGTCAGGTTTCGCGCACTGCCAGCGACAGTTGGTCGTTTTTTAAACAGATTTGGAATACAGGCGCGATCCGTTGAGACTCAATGCATGGTAATGCGCCGAACTTTTTGTAAAGCCTCGTCGATCAAGCGCTGATCCGTATAGAAATGCGGTGAAAAACGTATTCCACCCCCGCGCTTGGCGCAAATCACCTGCGCGTCGGTGAGTGTGCGGTAGATTGACTCCGGGTCGTGACCCTCAACCGTGAATGTCACGATGCCGGCGCGGCGCTGGGTTTGTCTCGGGCTGAGCACATGCACGCCATTAATGCCTGCGAGCCCTTGCAGTAATTGCTCTACGCGCAACTGAAGCTGTTGCGCGACCGTCTCCATGCCCACGTCCTCCAGAAGCGACAGGCTGGCCTCCAGCGCACAGGCCCCGAGCATGTTCGGGCTGCCGCATTCAAAGCGCCTGGCACTGCGCGCCGGCTGCCACTGCCGGCGTTCGAAATCGCCCAGTTGATCGAGCATATGCCAGCCGTAGGCGTGCAGCTTGAGCTGCGGACGCAGGGCTGAGCGGCAGTAGAAAAAACCAAGGCCCTCAGGGCCGAGCATCCACTTGTGCCCATCGGCCATGGCGAAATCGCAGTCATAGCGCTGCACGTCGAAGGGCAGGGCGCCGACCTGCTGGATCGCATCCACGCAAAACAGCACGCCACGCTCGCGGCAGCCTTTTCCGAGGCGTTCCAGGTCCAGGCGCAGGCCGCTGCCGAACTGCACCGCGCTGACCGACAGCAGGCGTGTACGTTGGCCGCAGGCGGCCAGCAATGCGCCCTCCGGGTCTTCACTGGCCAAGTGGACCTGGATCACCTCGACCCCTTGATCGGCCAGCGCCTCCCATGCCACGCGGTTGGAGGGAAATTCCTCGTCGCTGATAACCACTTGGTCACCGGCTTGCCAGGTCAAGCCAAAGGCGACCAGGGACAAGGCTTCGGAGGTGTTCTTGACCAGTGCGATGTCGCCATGTGAGGGGGCATTCACCAAGCGCGCCAGGCGTTCGCGCAGGCGTCGCTCGGTGGCCAACCAGGCCGGGTACTCACGAGCACCTGCGCAAACGTTGTCGCGGGCGAAGCGTGCCACGGCCTCGGCGGCCCGCCTGGGCCAGGGCGCGACGGCTGCGTGGTTCAGGTAGCACAGGCCGGGTGCCTGGTCGAACTCATCGTGAAACATAGACATGCTTGGATGATCCGTGCAATTTGCCGCAAGTTAGGCATAATAACCCGCTTCGATTGTCATCCAGTCCTTCCCATGCAGAAAGAACCTCGTAAGGTCCGTGAGTTTCGCCGCCGCGAACAAGAGATCCTCGACACCGCACTCAAGCTCTTCCTCGATCAGGGGGAAGACAGCGTCACCGTCGAAATGATCGCCGACGCCGTCGGTATCGGCAAAGGCACGATCTACAAGCATTTCAAGTCCAAGGCGGAGATCTACCTGCGCCTGATGCTCGACTACGAGCGCGACCTGAACGAATTGCTGCACTCGGCCGATGTCGATCGTGACAAGGAAGCCTTGTCGCGCGCCTACTTCGAATTCCGCATGCGCGATCCGCAACGCTATCGTCTGTTCGATCGCCTGGAAGAAAAGGTCGTCAAGGGCAACCAGGTGCCGGAAATGGTCGAGGAACTGCACCGCATTCGCGCCTCGAACTTCGACCGCCTCACCCAATTGATCAAGGGCCGCATCAGCGAAGGCAAGCTCGAAGACGTCCCTCCCTATTTCCACTACTGTGCAGCCTGGGCTTTGGTGCACGGTGCCGTGGCGCTGTATCACTCGCCGTTCTGGAGCAATGTGCTCGAGGATCAGGAAGGTTTCTTCCAGTTCCTGATGGATATTGGCGTGCGCATGGGCAACAAGCGTAAACGCGACCCGGAACCGGCGAGCTAAGCACATTCCAGGTGGTTTGCCCGAATCGGGCAAGTCACCGACGCAATATGACTTCGACAGTGAAACTTGCAAAAACCTGATTTTTAGGTCAGGTTTTTCCGGCTCGCTTTCTTCCATGTCGGAGTCATCCATGATCGTCGATCGTCAAGGCAGGCGTTTTCGCAACCTGCGCGTCAGCCTGACGGCTGCCTGCAACTATGCCTGTACCTACTGCGTGCCAAACGGCAAGCGCCTGGTGGCGGCGCAGGATGAATTGCCTGCCGAGGCCTTGGCGCGTGGGGTGGCCTATCTGGTAGAAGCGGCAGGCATCGACCAGCTGCGTATCACGGGCGGCGAGCCCCTGATCAGCCCTCGCCTGGAAGCATTCCTGGCAGCAGTCGCCACGCTTGGCTTGAAAGACACCAGCCTTACGACCAATGGCCAATTGCTGGCGCGCAAGCTGCCCTTGTTGCAGGCTGCGGGCATCCGGCGTCTGAATGTTTCCCTCGATACCCTCGACCCCAACGCGTTTCGCCGCATCGCCCGGGGTGGCGATCTGGCCTGCGTCTTGGAAGGCATGGCCCAAGCCAGCGCTGCGGGCATGCGCATCAAAGTGAACATGGTGCCAATGCGTGGGCAGAACTTCGACCAGGTGCTGCCACTGCTGGACTACTGCCTGGAGCGGGGCTACGAGCTGCGCTTCATCGAGTTGATGCGCATGGGCCACCTGGCACGTGATGCCAATGCTTTCCGGCAGCAGTTCGTCGGGCTGGAGCAGTTGCTCACGCGAATCGGCCTCGCCCATGGCTATGTGCAAGCCGCTGCGCCCCAGGACGCCACGGCGTTGCGCTACCACATTCCCGGCAAAGGCTATTTTGGCGTCATCGCCAACGAAAGCGTGCCGTTCTGCCGTACCTGCTCGCGCTTGCGGTTGTCGTCGACCGGCTGGCTGCATGGCTGCCTGTCGTCGAGCAACCGTCACTACATCGGCGAGCTGCTGGATAAACCGCGTCATCAGGCGTTACCGGCCTTGCAGCGCTTGCTGGTCAAGGCCCTTGCGGACAAGCAGGAGCAGGCATTCGCTGGCGATGTGATGGTGATGAAGGTGATCGGCGGCTGAGCTGGCGCAAAAGCTGCATCTGGCGGCTATTCGCCGGTTTTTCGTCACCGGCCACTGGAGGAAAGATGCGAAGCCTGGTCTTGCTGCTGGCGCTGATGGTGCTGGGCGGCTGCATGAAAGTCAGCGATATGGGCGAGGGCGTGCGTTATCACATGAGCGACGCGGGCTTGCTCGACCACAGCGATACTACCCGCAGCCTGTCGGTGCGTTTGCAGCCGGACTCGTTCATCTACATCGGCCAAGGCGCCTTCATGCCGCCAGGCAAGGGCCCGGTGCCCAAGCCCAATGCGGTGGCCGAGGAGGCCTTCAAGAGCTTTGTCGAGTACTTCCCACTGGTGCGCCGCGCCCAGGGGCCGCTGGGTCTTGAAGACGCGCTGGCCGAGGCTCGCTCGGTGGGTGCCCACTATGTGTTGTATACCCGTTTCGCCCGTACCGACGACCGCATCGGCAATGGCGATGAATGGTACGACGAACAGGCGGTCGACCGCCTGGGTTGGGATACCGGCGTCGTGCAGATGATGCTGATCGAAACCAACACCCGTTACCTGATCGACACCGCGCGCATCAAGAGCCGTGGCGGTTTGTTGACGTTCCACGACAACACGCCCCAGGATTTGCTTGCCGCGCCCATGCGCGAGTACGCTCGTAGCCTTCTGGGCATGAGTCGTTGAGGTGAGGGTGATGGCAGGTTCCGGTAAGGCCAACGATCTTCTGGCGCAAATTCCCAAGGAGAAGGGCTTGCCACCGGTGCACCTGTGGAACCCGGATTTCTGCGGCGATATCGACATGCGTATCGCCCGCGACGGCACTTGGTACTACCTGGGCACGCCGATCGGTCGCAAGCCGATGGTGCGGCTGTTTTCCACGATCATTCGTCGCGACGGCGAGGATTATTTCCTGGTCACGCCAGTCGAGAAGGTCGGTATCCGGGTCGACGATGCCCCGTTCGTTGCCGTGACCTTGGATGTCGAAGGTAGCGGTGAGCAGCAGGTACTGCGCTTCACCAGCAATGTCGAAGATCAGGTCGAGGTGGGGCCTGAGCACCCGCTGCGGGTCGAGACCGATCCCGAGACCCAGGAGCCATCGCCCTATATCCTCATGCGCAGCAACCTCGAGGCGCTGGTCCATCGCAATGTGTTCTACCAATTGGTCGAACTGGCAGTACCGCGCGAGCTGGACGGCCAGCAGTGGCTGGGCGTCTGGAGCCGCGGGCAGTTCTACCCCATAGGCCGGGCTGCCTGAATCGGCCTCCTGCTTTTTCCCCGGATTGGTCGTTTTACCTGCTGCGCGCCTTGCCTAACCTGTGGGCAACCCCCTACAGGAGACGCATCGAGATGAAGATTTCCCACCTGTCCCTTTCCCTGCTGATGGCCGTGGGCCTGGTCACGGTCAAGGCGCCTGCCTGGGCTCATGGCGAAGAGCTGGTGCTCGATCAGGTCAAGGTGCTGCAGGAGCAGCGACCGGATATCGCACCAGGCAAGAAGATCGTGATGTTGACCGTCAATTACCAGCCTGGGCAGTCGTCGCCAGCGCACCAGCATCCGGGCGCGGTCATGGCCTACGTATTGGAGGGGGCGGTGGTATCCCAGCTCAATGACGAGGCCGAGCACACCTTCAAGGCGGGTGAGTACTGGTACGAAGCGCCGGGTACCCAGCACAAGGTCTCGCGCAACGCCAGCAAGACCCAGTCGGCCAAGTTGCTGGTCTGGAGCCTGGTGGACCAGGACAGCCCGGTTACCACGCCGCTGAAATAACGCCGCACAAAAGAAAAACCTCCAGTGCTTGCGCATCTGGAGGTTTTCAATATTTGGCTCCGCGACCTGGACTCGAACCAGGGACCCAATGATTAACAGTCATTTGCTCTACCGACTGAGCTATCGCGGAATCTGCACGTATCTTACTGATTGCCAAGGGGAAGTCAAGCTTCCCCCAGGCCAGCTGGCGCTTACAGAACCTCGACGATAGCCTTGGTCACGACATGGATATTGCTCTGGTTTAGCGCAGCTACGCAGATGCGGCCGGTGTCCAGGGCATAGATGCCGAACTCGTTCTTCAGGCGTGCAACCTGCTCGGCGCTCAGACCCGAGTACGAGAACATGCCGCGCTGCCGGCCGACGAAGCTGAAGTCGCGCTTGGCGCCGTATTGCGCCAGCAACTCGACCATCTGCTTGCGCATGCCGTGGATGCGCGTGCGCATCTCGCCCAGCTCGGTTTCCCACATCTGGCGCAGTTCGTCGTTGTTGAGCACTGCGGCAACGATGCTGGCGCCGTGGGTTGGCGGGTTGGAGTAGGTGGTGCGGATGACCCGCTTGACCTGCGACAGCACGCGGGTGCTTTCATCCTTGGAGCCGGTGACGATCGACAGCGCGCCGACGCGCTCGCCATACAGCGAGAACGACTTGGAGAACGAGCTGGAGACGAAGAACTCGAGGCCCGACTCGGCGAACAGGCGTACGGCGAAGGCGTCCTCGGCGATACCGTCGCCAAAGCCCTGGTAGGCCATGTCGAGGAATGGCACGTGGCCCTTGGCCTTGACCACTTCCAGAACGTTCTTCCAGTCGTCCAGGGTCAGGTCCACCCCGGTAGGGTTGTGGCAGCAGGCGTGCAGGACGATGACCGAGCCGGATGGCAGGTTGTTCAGGTCCTCGAGCATGCCGGCGCGGTTCACGCCATTGCTCGGGGCGTCGTAGTAGCGATAGTTCTGCACCGGGAAACCGGCGGTTTCGAACAACGCGCGGTGGTTTTCCCAGCTCGGGTCGCTGATGGCCACCACGGCATCGGGGTTCAGCCGCTTGAGGAAGTCGGCGCCGATCTTCAGCGCGCCGGTACCGCCCACCGCCTGCACGGTCACCACGCGGCCTGCGGCCAGCAGCGGCGACTCGGCACCGAACAACAGCTTCTGCACGGCCTGGTCGTAGGCGACGATACCGTCGATCGGCAGGTAGCCACGGGAGGCATGCTGGGCGGCACGCTGGGTCTCGGCTTCGATCACCGCGCGCAGGAGTGGAATGCGGCCTTCCTCATTGCAGTACACGCCAACGCCCAGGTTGACCTTGTCGGTGCGGGTATCGGCGTTGAATGCTTCGTTGAGGCCCAGGATGGGGTCGCGGGGTGCCAGCTCGATGGCGGAAAACAGGCTCATTGTTACCTTGACTCTGAATGGAGAGTGAGAGGACGCGCACGCTCCAGCCCAGTGCACTGAAGCGGTGCAAACGGGGAGTCAGTATAGTGATACCCGGCAATCACTGCGACAGTCTGGCGCAGGTTTTCGGGCCGTTTGCGCAAATATTTTTCAACCATTGGTCGCATTGCCAGGTCCACTGCAACAAGCGGTCGTACTCGCGGCGAGAAAGCCACGCCCGCGCGGCGGATTTGGGTATAGACTACTGGCTAAATTTACAGTTGCCGCGACAACCATGAGGTCCGTCATGTCCGAGTTCCAGCTCGTCACCCGATTCCAGCCGGCCGGCGACCAGCCCGAGGCCATCCGCCTGATGGTCGAGGGGATCGAGGCCGGGTTGTCGCACCAGACCTTGCTCGGGGTGACGGGCTCTGGCAAAACCTTCAGCATTGCCAATGTCATCCAGCAGGTGCAGCGCCCGACCATGGTGCTGGCGCCCAACAAGACCCTGGCTGCCCAGTTGTACGGCGAGTTCAAGGCGTTCTTCCCGAACAATGCGGTGGAGTATTTCGTTTCCTACTACGACTACTACCAGCCCGAGGCCTACGTGCCGTCGTCGGATACCTTCATCGAGAAGGACGCCTCGATCAACGACCATATCGAGCAGATGCGCCTGTCAGCGACCAAGGCGCTGTTGGAGCGGCGCGACGCGATCATCGTCACCACGGTGTCCTGCATCTACGGCCTGGGCAGCCCCGAGAGCTACCTGAAGATGGTGCTGCACGTCGACCGTGGCGACAAGCTCGACCAGCGCGCCTTGCTGCGCCGCCTGGCCGACCTTCAGTACACCCGCAATGAAATGGATTTCGCCCGCGCCACCTTCCGGGTGCGGGGCGATGTGATCGACATCTTCCCGGCTGAATCGGACCTCGAGGCCATCCGGATCGAGCTGTTCGACGACGAGGTCGAGAACATCGCCGCCTTCGACCCGCTGACCGGTGAAGTGACCCGCAAGCTGCCGCGCTTCACCTTCTACCCCAAGAGCCACTACGTCACCCCGCGTGAAACCTTGCTCGAGGCAGTAGAGGGCATCAAGGAGGAGCTCAAGGAGCGCCTGGAGTACCTCAACAAGGCCAACAAGCTGGTGGAGGCCCAGCGCCTGGAGCAGCGCACACGCTTCGATTTGGAAATGATCCTCGAGCTGGGCTACTGCAATGGCATCGAAAACTACTCGCGCTACCTCTCCGGGCGTCCGTCCGGTGCGCCTCCGCCCACGCTTTACGACTACCTGCCGGCCGATGCGCTGCTGGTGATCGACGAGTCTCACGTCAGCGTTCCGCAGGTCGGCGCCATGTACAAGGGCGACCGCTCGCGCAAGGAAACCCTGGTGGAATACGGCTTCCGCCTGCCTTCGGCACTGGACAACCGGCCCATGCGCTTCGACGAGTGGGAGTCGGTCAGCCCGCAAACCATCTTCGTCTCGGCCACGCCCGGCCCTTACGAGGGCGAGCATGCCGGCCGTGTCGTCGAGCAGGTGGTGCGGCCCACGGGGCTGGTCGACCCCCAGGTGGAAGTGCGCCCGGCACTGACCCAGGTAGACGACCTGCTGTCGGAAATCGGCAAGCGTGTCGCGGTGGGCGAGCGGGTATTGGCCACCACCTTGACCAAGCGCATGGCCGAGGACCTCACCGACTACCTGGCCGACCACGATGTGCGGGTGCGCTACCTGCACTCGGACATCGACACGGTCGAGCGTGTGGAAATCATCCGCGACCTGCGCCTGGGTACCTTCGATGTACTGGTCGGTATCAACCTGCTGCGTGAGGGCCTGGACATGCCCGAAGTCTCGCTGGTAGCCATCCTCGACGCCGACAAGGAAGGTTTCCTGCGCTCGGAGCGCTCGCTGATCCAGACCATTGGCCGTGCAGCGCGTAACCTCAACGGCAAGGCTATCCTGTATGCCGACCAGGTTACTGGCTCGATGCAGCGAGCCATCGACGAAACCGAGCGGCGTCGGGAAAAACAGGTGGCGTTCAACGAGGCAAACGGCATCGTGCCCAAGGGTGTTGTCAAGGACATCGCCGACATCATGGAGGGCGCCAGCGTACCCGGTGGGCGCAGCAAGAAGCGCAAGGGCGTGGCCAAGGCTGCCGAAGAGGCCACGCGTAACGAAGCCGAATTGCAGACCCCGGCGCAGATCACCAAGCGCATCAAGCTGTTGGAGGACAAGATGTTCCAGTTCGCACGCGACCTGGAGTTCGAGGCCGCAGCCCAATTGCGCGACGAGATCGGCCAGTTACGCGAGCGGCTGATCGCCAGCTGAGGGGGGAGGGCATAGCGGGTGCTCCTGATTGCTGGAGCCCGGTGCCCGCACCCTGCTAACATTCCGCCTTTGTTTCATCTTTCGTCCGAGACTGTCCATGACCACCGTTCGCACGCGCATCGCGCCATCGCCTACCGGCGACCCCCACGTCGGCACTGCCTATATCGCCCTGTTCAACTACTGCTTCGCCAAGCAGCACGGCGGTGAGTTCATCCTGCGTATCGAAGACACCGATCAACTGCGTTCTACCCGCGAATCCGAGCAGCAGATCTTCGATGCCCTGCGCTGGCTGGGCATCGAGTGGAACGAGGGGCCGGATGTGGGTGGTCCTCACGGTCCATACCGCCAGAGCGAACGCGGCGACATCTACGCCAAGTACGCCAAGCAGCTGGTCGATGCCGGCCATGCCTTCTACTGCTTCTGCACGGCTGAAGAGCTGGAGCAGATGCGCGCCGAGCAGATGGCTCGCGGCGAAACCCCGCGCTACGACGGCCGCGCCCTGAAGATGAGCGCCGAGGAAGTACAGCAGCGCCTGGCCGCAGGCCAGCCTCACGTGATCCGCATGAAAGTGCCGAGCGAAGGCCTCTGCGTGGTACCGGACATGCTGCGTGGCGACGTAGAGATCCCGTGGGACCGCATGGACATGCAGGTTCTGATGAAGAACGATGGCTTGCCGACCTACTTCCTGGCCAACGTGGTCGACGACCACCTGATGGGCATCACCCACGTGCTGCGTGGCGAAGAGTGGCTGCCATCGGCGCCCAAGCTCATCAAACTCTACGAGTACTTCGGTTGGGAGCAGCCCAAGCTGTGCTACATGCCGCTGCTGCGTAACCCCGACAAGAGCAAGCTGTCCAAGCGCAAGAACCCGACCTCGGTGACCTTCTACGAGCGCATGGGCTTCCTGCCCGAGGCCATGCTCAACTATCTCGGCCGTATGGGCTGGTCCATGCCGGACGAGCGTGAAAAGTTCTCCCTGGATGAAATGGTCGAGCATTTCGACCTGTCGCGCATTTCCCTGGGGGGTCCGATCTTCGACATCGAGAAGCTGTCCTGGCTCAACGGCCAGTGGCTGCGTGACCTGCCGGTGGACGAGTTCGCGGCTCGCGTACAGAAGTGGGCATTCAACAGCGACTACATGATGAAAATCGCCCCGCATGTGCAAGGGCGTGTCGAAACCTTCAGCCAGATCGCGCCACTGGGCGGGTTCTTCTTCGAGGGCGGCCTGAAGCTTGATGCCAAGCTGTTCGAGCACAAGAAGCTGTCTGCCGATCAAGTGCGCCAGGTCATGCAACTGATCCTGTGGAAGCTCGAAAGCCTGCGTCATTGGGAGAAAGAGCGCATTACCGGTTGCATCCAGGCCGTGGTTGAGGCGCTGGAGCTGAAGCTGCGTGATGCCATGCCGCTGATGTTCGCTGCCATCACCGGCCAAGCCAGCTCGGTGTCGGTGCTTGATGCCATGGAAATCCTTGGGCCTGACCTGACCCGCTACCGTCTGCGCCAGGCGCTGGAGTTGCTCGGTGGTGTATCGAAGAAAGAAAACAAGGAATGGGAAAAGCAGCTGGCGACGATCGCCTGAGGGCTGCGCTATCCCTTGCAGGAGTGGGTACAACCCGCCCCTGCAAGGGGAACGCTCCCATGAGGAGTGGGGCAGGGCGGTAAGTGATTGTTATCTGTGAAAAAAACTTTGAGGTTTTTCATAAATTCGTTTGACAGCCCTGCAATCCGATCTTAATATGCGCCCCGTCCACAGCGATGAACGAAAATGAAACATCAGGCACCCAGCCGATGCTTCTGTTCAAAGCGATATTGTGGGGCTATAGCTCAGCTGGGAGAGCGCCTGCATGGCATGCAGGAGGTCAGCGGTTCGATCCCGCTTAGCTCCACCAAATTCCGCTTCCAGGCCAAGGCCTTGAAGCAAGGCCGGGTCCAGCAACCGGGTCTTGAAGGTAAGAAGGTTCGTCCCCTTCGTCTAGTGGCCTAGGACACCGCCCTTTCACGGCGGTAACAGGGGTTCGAGTCCCCTAGGGGACGCCAGTTTTGCACAAGCGATGTTTCAGAATGTCGCTGGGCCGAGAGGCTAGAAATCCGGGGCTATAGCTCAGCTGGGAGAGCGCCTGCATGGC
>NZ_JBNNVR010000035.1:0-47756 GCF_050280645.1 Pseudomonas sp. NPDC089554 | reverse complement strand
CGGGCCTTCGCGGCCTACGACTTGCTTCGCAAGTCTACATCTCGCGACTTCGGCTACGCCGAAGGGCGCTGCGCGCCATGGCCCTCCAGACGCCTGCGCTCGGCCTTCTGGAAGTCGCGAAGATCAAGATCAAGATCAAGATCAAGATCAAAAGCGAGAGCAGCTGCTACGCGCTCGTGGGGGCCTCGACAGGCCCCGGCCTACAGCCCTACGACACCTGAACCTGCCCCGTTTCCCCCGCCACGTCCTCATGCAACGAAATCCGCGACGTCTCCGGCAACGCCAACCCACCCACCAACGCCACCACCGCGATCACCACCAGGTAGAACGCCGGCGCCAGGCTGCTGCCAGTCTGCCCGATCAACCAAGTCGCCACCAACGGCGCGGTGCCGCCAAACAGCGTATAGGCCACGTTGTAGGTGATCGCCGAAGCCGTATAGCGCGTCCGCGTAGGGAAGCTTTCCGACAGCAACGCCGCCGTCACCACGCCACTGAGCAGTGCCCCCACCGCCAGCAAAACCACCCCCAGCAACGCTCCCGACATCGACCCTGAGCTTGCCAGCCAATAGGACGGAAACACCACCGCCATCACCCACAGGCACGTGAAGCCAATGGTCCGCCGCCGGCCGACCCGGTCCGAGAACGCTCCCGCCAGGGGGCAACCCACCGCTGCGAACAACAGCGCCACGGTGGTTACCAGCAGTGCCTGGGCACGGCTGAGGTTACCCACCAGTTGCAGGTAGGTCGCGAAGTAGGTGGTGAACATGTAGAACGACAACGCCGTCAGCGAAATGAACGCCCCCAGGTTGCAAATGGCCCGGCCATGGTTGCGCAGCGTGTCCATCAATGGCGAATGCTCATGCTCGCGACCCTCGGCCAGCGCCTGGCGAAACGCCGGGGTCTCCTCCATGCGCCAGCGCAGGTACAGCCCCACCAGCCCCAGGGGCGCGGCGATCAGGAATGGCACCCGCCAGCCCCAGCTGTTCATCGCTTCAGCCGAAAGACTGGCCTCCAGCGCATAGGCGATCACTGCCGCACAGGCGAACGCCGAGAACGTCGACACCGGAATGAAACTGCCATAGAACGCCCGCTTGTGATTCGGCGCATGCTCCATCAGGTAGGCGCAGGCACCGGCATATTCGCCCCCCGCAGAGAAGCCTTGCAGGCAACGCGCAAGCGTCAGCAGCGCCGGCGCTGCCAGGCCGATGCTGGCGTAGGTGGGCAGCAGGCCGATCAAGGTGGTGGAGCCGGCCATCAGCAGGATGGTCATCGACAACACCCGCTTGCGCCCCAGGCGGTCGCCCAAGGCGCCGAACACGATGCCACCCAGCGGGCGCAGGGCGAAGGCCACGGCGAACACGGCGAAGGTCTTGAGCAAGCCGACGCCAGGGTCGGAGCTTGCGAAGAACTGGCTGGCGATCAACGTGGCGAGGAAACCGTAGACGGCGAAGTCGAACCATTCGACGAAGTTACCGATCGCCGAGGCGGCGATCACCCGGCGCAAGGTGGCGGGGGATACCTCGTGGGATGCAGACATGCGCATGTGCTCCATTGTTCATAGGCAGCCTGGAAAGAAGTGGCGCGGTCATGGCCGCAGCTTCTGGTTTCAACGGCCAGTAGAACGGAGGGTGGGGCAGGGAGCTTCTTCGAGGGCGACATCGAGATGCCTGATACAGCCGTTACACCGCGAACACTACCCCGGTGCGCGACGCGGCATTGCGAATGTGCTCCTGCATGGCCTTCTGCGCCGCCGCCTGCGAGCGTCGCCCCAGGGCCCGCAGGATCTTGCGGTGTTCCTGCCAGGTTTCCATGGCCCGCTCCGGGCGAATGAACGGCAGCTTCTGGCTTTCCAGGAAAATGTCCTGGCTGGCGGTAATCACCTGCACCATCGCGTGGTTGCCACAGGCTTGCAGCAGCGCTTGGTGGAAAGCGAAATCCAGCCGCGCCGCCGCCTCGAAACGCCCGGCTTGCAGTTCCTGGCGCATGGCTTCGACATTGGCCTCGAGGCGGTCGAGGTCATCGGTGGTCAAGGCCAGCGCCGCCTGCCCGGCAGCGAAACCTTCCAGGGCGTAGCGCAACTGGAAGGTGTCGGCGGCCGACACCTGCTCGGCATAGGGCCAGGCGAACCCGGTGGCAGGGGCGGGCGCCTGGACGAACACGCCCTTGCCTGGCTGTACGCTGACCAACCCCAGTGCACTCAACGACGACAACGCCTCGCGCAGCGACGCACGGCTAACCCCCAGGCGCTCGGCCAGGTCGCGCTGCGACGGCAGGGCGTCGCCCGGCTGGTAATGGCCTTCGTCGATCAGCTTGCGGATGCCTTGCAGGGCCATTTCCGGCACGGCGCGTGGGAGGGTTTCGAACATCTGTTCAGACCAGTCAGAGGTGAATGACGGTGACGTTTTACGACCATTGGCCCGCCCTGGCAAGCTTTGCCCCGTGCTGGCGCAGGCTGCCCGGGCCTTGCACGAAAGCGGGGCGCAGCCGTGTACGAAAATAGGCACTGCCCTACAACTGTTCAGACCAGTAAGACCTTGTCGCAGCGCCTGCGCAGCCCTTCGAGCCACCGCCAAGCGCAGTCTGGCATGCCCCGTGCAATAGCCAGCCAGGATCAACCCATCATTCGGATTCGACGCGAGGCCATTCCATGACGAAGTTCCGCTCCCTGTTCCTGGCGACCCTGTTCTGCGGCACCTCCCTGGCCCTGCCCACGGCCCAGGCCGACGCACTGGCCGACATCAGCGCCCGTGGCGTGCTCAAGGTGGCCGTGCCTCAGGACTTCCCGCCGTTCGGCTCGGTCGGCCCCGACCTCAAGCCCCGTGGGCTGGACATCGACACCGCGCAACTGTTGGCCGACAAACTCGGCGTCAAGCTGGCGCTGACCCCGGTCAACAGCACCAACCGCATTCCTTTCCTCACCACCGGCAAGGTCGACCTGGTGATCTCGAGCCTGGGCAAGAACCCCGAGCGCGCCGCCGTGATCGACTTCTCCCGCCCCTACGCGCCGTTCTACCTGGCGGTGTTCGGCCCGGCCGAGACCCCCGTCGAGAACATCGAGGCAGTCTCCGGCAAGACCATCAGCGTCACCCGTGGCTCGATCGAAGACATGGAGCTGAGTGCCGTGGCCCCCAAGGGCGCGACCATCAAGCGCTTCGAAGACAACAACTCGACCATCGCCGCCTACCTCTCCGGGCAGGTCGATCTGATCGCCAGCGGCAGCGTGGTGATGTCCGCCATCGCCGAGAAGAACCCGAAGAAAGTGCCGGTGGTCAAGGTCAAGCTCAAGGACTCGCCAGTGTACGTAGGCCTGGCCAAGAACGAGCCAGCGCTGCTGGAGAAGGTCAACGCCACCCTGGAAGCCGCCAAGGCCGACGGCAGCCTGAACCGCAACGCCGAGAAATGGCTGAAGCAGCCACTGCCGGCCGACCTGTAAGCGGCGCCCGGAACCTGTAGCCATGGCCTATCAATTCGACTTTGCGCCAGTGCTGGCCCAGGGCGACCTGCTGCTCAAAGGCGCCTGGTTCACCGCGCAGCTGACGGTGGTCGGCACCGTGCTGGGCATTGCCATCGGCGTGCTTGGCGCCGTGGTGCGGGCCTGGCGCCTGCGCCCGTTCGATGCGCTGTTCGGGGTGTACGTGGAGCTGATCCGCAATACCCCGTTCATCGTCCAGCTGTTCTTCATCTTCTTCGGCCTGCCGGCGCTGGGCATTCGCCTGAGCGAGTGGCAGGCGGCGGTGCTGGCCATGGTGATCAACCTCGGTGCCTACAGCACCGAGATCATCCGCGCCGGCATCCAGGCCACCCCCCGTGGCCAGCTGGAAGCCGCCGCGGCCCTGGCCATGAGCCGCCTGGAGGCATTTCGCTACGTGGTGCTGCAACCGGCCTTGGCCAAGGTGTGGCCAGCGCTGTCGAGCCAGGTGGTGATCGTGATGCTGGGCTCGGCGGTGTGTTCGCAGATCGCCACCGAAGAACTGTCGTTCGCTGCCAACTTCATCCAGTCGCGTAACTTCCGCGCCTTCGAGACCTACTTGCTGACCACGCTGCTGTACCTGTGCATGGCCATCGCCCTGCGCCAGTTGCTGGCCTGGCTTGGCAGACGCCTGCTGATGGGGAGACGTTGATGGATTTCACCTTCTGGGACATCGTGCGCAACCTGCTCATCGGCCTGCAATGGACCCTGGCGTTGTCGCTGGTGGCGTTTCTGTGCGGCGGTATCGCCGGGCTGCTGGTGCTACTTGGGCGCATTTCGCCGCTGTCGGCGCCGCGCACCCTGGCGCGTGGCTATATCGAGCTGTTCCAGGGCACGCCGCTGTTGATGCAGCTGTTCATGGTGTTCTTCGGCATCGCCCTGTTCGGTATCGATGTGTCTGCCTGGGCAGCGGCGGCCATTGCCCTGACCCTGTTCACCAGTGCCTTCCTCGCCGAAATTTGGCGCGGTTGCGTGGAGTCGATCCCGCGAGGGCAGTGGGAGGCCTCCGAAAGCTTGGCCTTGAGCCGTCTGGAACTGCTGCGCCATGTGGTTCTGCCGCAAGCGCTGCGTATCGCCATCGCGCCGACCGTGGGCTTTTCCGTGCAAGTGGTCAAGGGCACTGCGGTGACCTCGATCATTGGCTTCACCGAACTGACCAAGACCGGCGGCATGCTCGCCAACGCCACCTTCGAGCCGTTCATGATCTACGGCCTGGTCGCGCTGGGCTATTTCATCCTCTGCTATCCGCTCTCGCTGAGCGCCCGTTATCTGGAAAGGAGGCTGCATGCCCCTGCTTAGAGTGTCCGCGTTGCACAAGTACTACGGCGACAACCACGTGCTCAAGGGCGTCGACCTGAGCATCGAGGAGGGCGAGGTGGTCGCCATCATCGGCCGCAGCGGTTCGGGCAAGAGCACCTTCCTGCGCACGCTCAATGGCCTGGAGTCGATCAGCGACGGGGTGATCGAGGTGGACGGCGAATACCTCGACGCCAGTCGCGCCGACCTGCGCGCCTTGCGCCAGAAGGTCGGCATGGTGTTCCAGCAGTTCAACCTGTTCCCGCACCTGAGCGTGGGCGAGAACGTCATGCTCGCCCCGCAGGTGGTGAAAAAGGCCAGCAAGGCCCAAGCCCGCGAGCTGGCCGAGCAGATGCTGGCGCGGGTGGGCCTGGCGGAGAAGTTCGACGCCTACCCGGACCGCCTCTCCGGCGGCCAGCAGCAGCGGGTGGCGATTGCCCGGGCCTTGGCGATGTCGCCCAGGATGCTGCTGTGCGACGAGATCACCTCGGCGCTGGACCCGGAGTTGGTCAACGAGGTGTTGGGCGTGGTGCGCCAGCTGGCCAGCGAGGGCATGACCCTGGTGATGGTCACCCACGAAATGCGTTTTGCCCGCGAAGTGGGCGACAAGCTGGTGTTCATGCACCAGGGCAAGGTGCATGAAGTGGGCCCCCCTGCGCAGCTGTTCGCGGCGCCGCAAACGGCGGAGCTGGCGAACTTCATCGGCATGACCAACCAAGGCTGAAAGGGGGCCTGTTCAGGCAACGGGAAACCGCTATTCTTGGCGCATGAGTACGCCGCCCCTGCAACGTAACCCCTGCCCACCGGGCGCCTGCGACTGCGGTCGCGAGCGCCTGGACGACGGCCCGCTGGCCGCCCAGCGCATCCTCTTGCTGACGCGCCAGGAAGAAAAGCGCCTGCTCGAACGCCTGGAAAACCTCAAAGACCTCGAAGACCTGCAGCGCCTGCAAGCACGTCTGTACGAGCAACTGGGCATCCGCGTGAACATCGCCCCCAGCTTCAACGAGGTGCGCACCATGCGCGGTATCGTCATCGAGCTACAAGAGCAACCCGGCCTGTGCCGCAAGACCCGCCAGTCGATTCCCGCAGCCATCCGCCGTGGGCTCGAGCGCAACCCGCAAGTGGCGTTCCGCCTGCTCGATGCCCACGACTTGCTGCGCGATGCCTAGCGCATCGCCGCCAATTTGATACCAAAGCCCACCAAGCACGCCCCGGCCAGCCGCTCCAGCAAGTTGGCGATACGCGGGCTGGCGCGCATGCGCTCGGCCAGGCGCTGGGTCAGCAGCACCGCCACCAGGCCATAAAGGAAGGTCAGCGCCGCGACGGTGAAGGCCATGAACGCGAAGGTGACCACGCCTTGGTGGCGCACCGGGTCGATGAACAGCGGGAAGAAGGCCATGTAGAACATGATCGCCTTGGGGTTGAGCAGGGTGATCATCATCGTCTGGCGCAGGTAGTGGCCGCTGTCCATGCGGCTTTCCCGTGGCGCCGCGCCCGGCTTGCTGAACACCATGCGCAGGCCCAGCCAGGCCAGGTACGCCGCGCCCGCCCATTGCACGACGTGGAAGGCGGTGGGGTAGGTGGCCAGCAGGGTTGCGACCCCGGCCACGGCCAGCCACATCAGCACCTGGTCCCCCAGAATCACCCCACAGGTGGCCGCCAGCCCGCCCTTGATACCGCCCTTGCCGGTGGCGGTGATCAGCGCGAAGTTGCCGGGGCCTGGAATCGCCAGCAATACGATGAAGGCGACGACGAAGGCGCCGTAGTCGGTTACGCCGAGCATGGGAAAGGTCTCCAGGGTAAGGGGGGATGAAATATATGCCACTACTCAGCGCGCCTTGCAAAGCTGATTTTCGGTGCTGACAGAGCGAGCCTATCGCCCCTGAATACTCCCTCTATTAGACCTCTGCCCAGGCTCGACTAGTCTTGCCTGTGGCCCCGCGCAACGCGCGCGCAGCCGCGTCGGCGTGAAGTCGACCCACCTGATGAGGAGACGGCCGAGCCACCCGCTCGACCGCACGCAAACTGGCATAGACCAGAAATCTGGATAACCGACCCAAAAGGTACCCGCAGATGTCGAACGAATCGAAATGCCCGTTCCATCAAACCGCAGGCGGTGGCACTAGCAACCGAGACTGGTGGCCTGACCAGCTCAACCTCAGAATTTTGCACCAGCATTCCTCGAAGTCCGACCCGATGGACCCGGCCTTCGACTACGCCAAGGCGTTCAAGAGCCTCGACTTCCAGGCCCTCAAGCAAGACCTGACTGCCCTGATGACCGACTCCCAGGAATGGTGGCCGGCCGACTTCGGCCACTATGGCCCGCTGTTCGTGCGCATGGCCTGGCACAGCGCCGGTACCTACCGCATTGCCGACGGCCGTGGTGGCGCGGGCTCCGGCCAGCAACGTTTCGCCCCGCTCAACAGCTGGCCGGACAACGTCAGCCTGGACAAGGCCCGGCGCCTGCTGTGGCCGATCAAGCAGAAGTACGGCAACAAGATCTCCTGGGCCGACCTGATCGTGCTCACCGGCAACGTCGCGCTGGAGTCCATGGGCTTCAAAACTTTCGGCTTCTCGGGCGGCCGCGCCGATGTGTGGGAGCCGGACGAAGACGTCTACTGGGGCTCGGAGAAGGTCTGGCTGGGCGGCGATACCCGCTATGGCAAGGCCCAGCCGCCGGGCCAGGGCGACCTGGTGGCGGAACCGGCCAAGCACGGCGAGGAAGAAAGCCGCACCTTGCAAGGCGAGCGCAACCTGGAGAACCCGCTGGCCGCCGTGCAGATGGGCTTGATCTACGTGAACCCCGAAGGCCCTGAGGGCCACCCCGACCCGGTCGCCTCGGGCAAGGACATTCGTGAAACCTTCGGCCGCATGGCCATGAACGACGAAGAAACCGTGGCGCTGATCGCCGGCGGCCACGCCTTCGGCAAGACCCATGGCGCCGGCCCCGCCGACAACGTCGGTGCCGAGCCCGAAGCGGCGGGCCTCGAGTCGCAGGGCCTGGGTTGGTCCAACAAGTTCGGCAGCGGCAAGGGCGGCGACACCATCACCAGCGGTCTGGAAGTCACCTGGACCTCCACCCCGACGAAGTGGAGCAACGAGTACCTGGAGAACCTGTTCAACTTCGAGTGGGAACTGACCAAGAGCCCGGCAGGCGCCCATCAATGGCGCCCGAAAGATGGCAAAGGCGCCAACACCGTGCCGGATGCCCACGACCCGGCCAAGCGTCACGCGCCGATGATGCTCACCTCCGACCTGGCGCTGCGCTTCGACCCGATCTACGAACCCATCGCCCGGCGTTTCAAGGAACACCCCGAGCAACTGGCCGATGCCTTCGCCCGCGCCTGGTACAAGCTGATCCACCGTGACATGGGCCCGCTGGCCCGCTACCTGGGCCCGGAAATGCCCCAGGAAGAGCTGCTCTGGCAAGACCCCCTGCCGAAAGTCGACCACCCGCTGGTGGGTGAGCAGGACATTGCCGCGCTCAAGGCCAAGGTGCTGGCGTCGGGCCTGAGCGTCGGCGAGCTGGTCTCCACCGCGTGGGCCGCAGCCTCGAGCTTCCGCGGCTCCGACAAGCGCGGCGGCGCCAATGGCGGGCGTCTGCGCCTGGAACCGCAGAAATCCTGGGCGGCCAACCAGCCCGAACAACTGGGCAAGGTGCTGGCTGCGCTGGAGAAGATCCAGGGCGAGTTCAACAGCGGCGGCAAGAAAATCTCCCTGGCCGACCTGATCGTGTTGGCCGGCAGCGCTGCGGTAGAGAAGGCCGCCAAGGATGCCGGGCACAACGTCAGCGTGCCATTCCGTCCGGGGCGAGTCGATGCGTCCCAGGCGCAGACCGACGTCGAGTCGTTCGCCGTGCTGGAGCCACTGGCCGATGGTTTCCGTAACTTCACCAAGGCTCGCTACAGCGTCAAGGCCGAGAAGCTGCTGCTCGACAAAGCCCAACTGCTGACCCTCAGCGCCCCCGAACTGACCGTGCTGATCGGCGGCCTGCGGGTGCTGGGTGCCAACCATGGCAGCAGCAAGCTGGGCGTGTTCACCGACAAGCCAGGCACCTTGAGCAATGACTTCTTCCGCAACCTGCTGGACATGGGCGTGGAGTGGAAGCCGACCTCGGGCGACAACGAAACCTTCGAAGGCCGCGATCGCAAGACCGGCCAGGTGAAGTGGAGTGGTAGCCGGGTGGACCTGGTGTTCGGGTCACATGCCCAACTGCGTGCGCTTAGTGAGGTGTATGGCAGCAGCGATTCGAAGGAGAAGTTCGTGAAGGACTTCGTCGCTGTGTGGGTGAAGGTGATGGAGCTGGACAGGTTCGATCTGCGCTAGTCGAACCTGAGATAAAAAACCGGGGCCGCTTTTGCGGCCCCGGTTTTTTACGGCACGAGCTTCATCTTTTCAGCGTTTGTCAGGCCTGCGCTGCAAGACGGTTGCTGACCTTGCGCCCCAACACCGCCACGGTGACAAACCCACACGCCACCAGCCCCGTAGCCAGCGCCAACAGCACCGACGTTCCCAGTTGGTCGACAATCCGCCCACCAAAGAACGAACCCAGCGCAATGATCACCTGGAACATGGCCACGAACAGCGGCATGCCACGCTCGACATCCTTGGGCGCCACCACGAACATCCATACGCTCGCACACGCCGGGAATGCACCGAAGGCAAAGCCCCACAGCCCGATCAGCAAAGCCGCGCCGACCAGATTGGTGGCGAAGTAGGGAAACAGCGCAGTGCTGACGCCAATCATCACCGCCACCAGCAGCAGGGTGTAACGCACGCTGCGGTTGGCGGCAAAGCCCGCGAAGATATTCCCCACCACCCCGGCCGCGCCGTAGAGCAACAGCAACGAACCAATAGTCTGCCCATCGAACCCTGAGCTGTGCTTGAAGAACGGCGCCACATAGGTATAGGCCGCAAAATGCGCCAGGCCAATCAGCAACACCGCGATCATCCCGACCCGCGCAAGCGGGTGAATGAGCAACGCGGGCAGGTCACTGGCGCGAATGGCTTTATCCGGGTTGAGCCGTGGCAGCAGGAAAATTTGCGCCAACAGCACGGGCACGCCCACCAGTGCGGTCACCAGGAACGTCATGCGCCAGCCCATCAGCCCACTCAGCCAGGTGCCTACCGGCACGCCCAGCACCGTCGCAAGGGTCACCCCCAGCATGATGATCGACGTCGCCTGCGCGACCCCCACGCCCCTGGGCGCCAGGCGCCCGCTCAGGGCAATGGCCGTGGCCCAGAAGCCACCGATGCTGATACCCAGCAGCACACGGCCTACCAGCAACACATTGAAGTCGCTGGCATAGGCCACCATGGCGTTGGCGATGATCATGATCAGCGTCAGGCCGATCAGCAGGTAGCGACGGTCCATGGCGCCAATGCCCACCGACAGCAGCGGCGCGGCGAGGGCAGCCATGATGCCGGGCAGGGTCACCATCAGCCCGGCGTGGCCGGCGCTGATGCCCAGGTCGCTGGCGACGTCATTGAGTACGCCTACCGGGAGGAATTCGCTGGTGACCAGGGCGAAGGCGCCCACGGCCACCGAGAGGATGGCGAGCCACTGTTGCTTGAGGCTTTGCTGGCTGTGTTCGGGAATAGGTTCGTGCAGCCCCTGGGGGGCTTGGCTGGCGCTTGGCATGGTGCGGGGTTCCAGAGCGGGGACTCGCCTGCCTGAGGGGGAGGCGGGTGGAGGCGGGGGAAATATGTAGTGACGATTATAGAAGTCGGATGGGGTGAAGGGTCAGGCGAGCGGTTCGATAGTAAACATCAATCTTATTGATGCATCAAATGAATCGCTGGCGAGTTTCCAGCAGGTACTCGATGAACAGCCGAACTCGCATGGGCACCTGTCTTCCGAAGGCATGCAGTGCATGAATCGAGGTCGTTGCCATCGCCTCTTGTGGCAGTACCCGAATGAGCGTTCCACGCAGAAGGTCATCGCGTAGCGCAAAAGCGGGCAGTTGAATGATGCCGGCATCGTCCAATGCCGCTTGCGTCAGCGTGACGGCGTCGTCCGTATCGAAACGTCCGTCAGGAAGAAAACTCGAGCCGTCAGTGAACATGAACGGGAAAGGCCGGCCCGCCAGTAAATACCTGAGGCAGGCGTGGTGCTTCAGGTCGGCAAGCGTTTCAAGCTGCCCATGATCGGCAAGGTAACCAGGTGATGCGGCGAGGATGTAGGACGTGTCGGCAAGGTGGCGACCAATCAAACCGGTATCTTCGAGGTTGCCGATGCGTATTGCCAGGTCGTACCCCTCGCGGATGATATCCACGTTGCGGTCAGTCACCGTGACCTCAAGCTTGATGTTCGGGCAGCGCTGAGAAAACTCCCTCACCCAACCAGAAACCAGCGACCTGCCGACCAAGACCGGTACGGTAACGCGCAAGAGCCCTTTGGCGGACGCCTCGGACTGCACCACATCTTCGGCATTCTCGATGCCCTGGAGCAGGGGCGCGACGAAGTCGTAATAGACATTCCCCTCCGCCGTCAGGCTCAGGGTCCGAGTAGAGCGTTGCAGCAATCTCACCCCCAGTCGTTTCTCCAGCCGGGCCACGCTCTTGGACACGGCGGAGGGACTTGCGCCCAGCAACCGTCCGGCGCCACTGAACGACCCGGCGTCGACCGTACGCACGAACGCCACAAGGCCTGCGGTTTTTTCAACGATGGTGACCATTCAAGAATTCCAGGAACAAAAGAAGCGAATATCTGGCGGATAGCGCAAAAAATTAACCCGATTAGGATAGCCGAAACCTTAAATCGGAGTGGCGCGAATGAACAAGCTGAACGGCAAGGTAATCGTTATCACGGGGGGCGCCCAAGGGCTGGGCGCGTCTCACTCACGGCTGCTCGCCGAGTGCGGTGCGCAGGTGGTCATCACCGATGTCGAGTCCGCCGCCGGGTTCAAGCTTGCGCAAGAACTGACTGCAATGGGGCATGCGGCGAGCTTTCACGAACTGGATGTGCGCGATGAGGGCCAGTGGCGCGAGTTGGTCGAACAGGTGCTCAAGCAGCATCAGCGTATCGACGCACTGGTGAATAACGCGGGCATCTATTTGCGCAGCGACCTCGAAGACATTTCCGCGCAACAGTTCGACACGCTCATGGCGATCAACGTCAAGGGCACGTTCCTGGGGTGCAAGGCTGTTGCCCCCTCCATGCGTGCGCAAGGTGGCGGTGTCATCGTCAACACTGGCTCGATCGCCGCGATGGTCGCCAACCTCGACGGCGAGGTGGCCTATTGCGCCAGCAAAGGCGCGATCAGGATGCTGACCAAGGCCGTCGCCTCGGACCTGGCCAAAGACAATATCCGGGTCAACTCGGTGCACCCCGGCGTGGTCAAGACACCCATGGCGGCTGACTTCTTCAAAGACCCGCAGCTCGCCCGGCAACTGTTGGGCACCACGCTGATGGAGCGTGCCGCCGCGCCTGCCGAGATTTCGAAAACCATCGCGTTCCTCATTTGCGACGACGCGTCTTTCATGACCGGCTCCGACCTGGTGGTGGACGGTGGCTTCACCGCCGTGTGAGCCCTGCGTCCACTGCTGTTTCATCCCTGGCTTTAGCGCCAGCTTTTCCAACCCCCCTCAAGAGTTGAAGACATGAATGATCTGACTGGCAAAGTTGCCATCGTGACAGGTGCATCCAAAGGTATCGGTGCGGCGATCGCCAAGGCACTGGCGGCAGCGGGCGCCTGCGTAACGGTGAACTACGCATCGAGCAAGTCCGGTGCAGAGCGTACCGTTGCCGAGATTCTGGAAAGTGGTGGCAAGGCCATCGCGGTTCAGGGCGATGTGGGGTCTTCTGCCGACATCAAGCGCATGTTCAGCGAAACCCAGGCCGCCTTCGGGGCGCCTTCGGTGCTGGTCAACAACGCCGCCACCTTTGAATTCGAACCGTTCGAGAACGTGACCGAAGAGGAGTTTCACAAGGAGTACAACACCAATGTGCTGGGCCCGATTCTCGCCATTCAGGAGGCGTTGAAATACTTCCCCGAAACGGGTGGGAGCGTGATCAACATCAGTTCGATTTCAAGCAAGAACCCAGTGCCGACCGCTGTGCTGTATTCCTCCACCAAAGGCGCCATCGATGCGTTATCGGCAGGGCTGGCCAAGGAACTGGGGCCGCGCAACATCCGGGTGAACGTCGTAGCCCCAGGTGGAACTGAAACCGAAGGCACGGAGCGCATCGGCCTGGTCGGCAGCGAGCAGCAACGCATCATGGCCGCAGCCACACCCTTGGGCCGTTTTGGCAAGCCGCAGGATATCGCCCCGGCGGTAGTGTTCCTGGCATCGGATGACGCCGCCTGGCTGACCGGCGAGCGTATCAACGCCTCGGGCGGCTTGCGCTAAGCGCATCTGGAAAATGCCCTCGGCACAAGGCCACGTATTCAGTTTGCAAATAATTGAAAGTCGCCGCCGAGGGCTACTGGCCACGCTTCGAATTGAGGATCCTCTGCCGTGATCGAACCCATCAGGAAGTCGAAAATGTCACTGCAACTCAAGCTGGACACCATCAAGCAGGAATTTGAAGCCAGCGTGCCGGCACAAGCGCTCGCCGTCATGCGTGCGTCCACCCAAGCGCTGGTCGACTCCGACCAAGCGGCGCGCGCGGTAAAACGTGGCGACCTCGCACCGCGCTTCAGCTTGGTGGACTCGGAGGGCAATATCGTCTCGTCCCAGGCGCTGCTTCAAAAAGGCCCTTTGGTCGTGACGTTCTACCGTGGCGTGTGGTGCCCATACTGCAACCTTGAGTTGCAGGCGCTGGAAAGCGTTCGCGCAGAGATCGAGTCGCGCGGTGCTTCACTGATTGCCATCTCCCAACAAACGGCGCGCAACAACAGAGCCTCGCGTGTTGATAACGCGCTGCATTTTCCTATCCTGGTCGATCAGGGTGGTTCGGTCGCCGATGCATTCGGCATCCGTTGGGCATTGGCGGGCGATATCAAGGCGTTGTTTGAACAGTTCGGTGTCAACCTGGAAATGTTCAATGGCGAACCCAGCTGGACGCTGCCGATGCCTGCACGCTATGTCATCGATACCGATGGGGTCGTTGCGTATGCTGAGGTCAACCCTGACTACACCCAGCGGCCAGAGCCCAGTGAGCTGCTGCCTGTGCTCGATGCATTGGCAAGTCGTGTCGAGGTCGCCAAACGCTGAAAGGCATGAAATGCAAACAACAGGACCAGGTCCAAGATTACACTCCCGAGGTAGATGTCGAGCTGGGCGGGCAACGCAGTACCGCCCAAGCGTCAATGCAATCTAAGTTTTCTGCATCCCCATATGCGCATCATCCATCAACGCCTTCGCCATCTCGCTGAGAAAGTGCGAAGCCCATATCAGCACCGGTTCGTTGTCCATCACACCGATGAACGACGCGCGGCGAGCGCTATCGAGAAGTACGGAAGCCTGTTCCAGGGCGTGGTCGGCGCAGTTGCCGGGTTCTACGCGGAAGAGCTTTTTTTCTGGGGTTGCGCCGTCGAGGCAGGTGGCGGAGCCAACGGTCCAGCCGAGTTTGCCTAAGCGGTCGGGGGTGTCCTTGTCCATGGGGAAGTCCTTTCAGGATGCAATGCGGCGGTGAGTGTGGCAGGAGTCCGGGAATTGTGAGGTGGATGGCACCGGCTTTGCCGGTGATCGCGGGGCAAGCCCGCTCCCACAGGGACCGCGTACGCCCTGCTTGCGTGGGCGGTTCAGTGTATCGGTGACAAGGTTGATTGGCGCTTGAGCTGCACCCGCTCCAGCGCGCACTCCAGCAGTGAATGCACAGCATCGAGCTCATGCGACACGGTGCGTAGCATGATCGTGGCAGGGGATTTGGGTAGGCAGGCAATCGACTGGTTGGATACGGCCAGGCCGCACAGGGCGTGCTCCATGGCGTCGACCAGGATGTCCTCAAGGTAGTCGGTTGACTCGGCGGGGCAGGGTGGATCAGGAACGATCTTGAGCATTGGCGTGATCTTGTCTATTCGATTGGACCACCACGACACCACTTGCATTTGATGGGTGGCGGCTACGTACAGGTCTGCAAGACCGGAAGACGAGAAAACCGGCAGGTCCGAAAACCTCCCGTACGCAGCCACCATGAGCGGCACCGCCGAGTACGCTCGGCCACCGCTAGGGACTCTCATCTTCGGGCTTGCAGGCTCGGCCGCTGATTTGGCAGCGGCCCGGCGAGACTAGCCGTCATCTCGATGGCACAAAAGCGGCCAAAGGATGCTTGGGAAAGGGACTACATGAAATGAGGAAAATCTGATTTCTTCATGTAGGAGTTCCGCCAAATGAGTGCGTCATTTGCATGCGCACTTCAATTGATACATCTGCTTAAAGCGCGCCGATACGGTCCAGCTCCTGCTTGAGCTGTTCGCGGCTCAGGTTATCGAAGGGCAGGGCGAAGAAAGCTCGGCAGCGCAATTCGATACTCGCCAGCGTGGCGCGGAAGGCCGCTTCGACAGAGGCCTCGTCACCCACCACCTCGGACGGATCTTCCAACCCCCAGTGCGATTTCAACGCGGGCCCGAAGTACACCGGGCAAGCTTCGCCGGCCGCTTTGTCGCAGACGGTGATGACGATGTCCGGTGGGTTGTCTTCGAATGCCTCGTTGCCCTTGCTGCTCAAGCCCTCGGTGGCAATGCCGGCCTGTTGGAGCGTCACCAGGCTGCGGGGCAACACCTGGCCCTTGGGAAAGCTGCCAGCGCTGACCGCCTCGAAACCTTCTGGCGCCAAGTGATTGAACAAGGCTTCGGAAAGAATGCTGCGGCAACTGTTGGCCGTACACATGAACAGGACTCGCATCGAGGGCTCCTCGGCGTAATGGCGGATGTCAGAGGCTCAGGCGCAATGCCAAGGCCGAAAGGGTGACCAACAAGACCGGCAGGGTCAGCAGGCTGCCGACCTTGAAGTAGTAACCCCAGGTAATACGCATGCCCTTGCGCGCCAGCACGTGCAGCCACAGCAAGGTGGCCAGGCTGCCGATAGGGGTGATCTTCGGGCCGAGGTCGCAGCCGATGACGTTGGCATAGATCATCGCCTCGCGTACCACGCCTTGGGCGTCACTGGCATGGATCGACAAGGCACCGACCAGCACACTGGGCATGTTGTTCATCACCGAGGACAACAGCGCCGACACCAGGCCGGTGCCGAGGGTCGCGCTCCACAGCCCTTGCTGGGCAAGCCAGTCGAGCAGCTGGGAGAGGGTGTCGGTGAGGCCAGCGTTCTTCAGGCCGTACACCACCAGGTACATGCCCAGGGAGAAAATCACCACCTGCCACGGCGCCTCGCGCAGCACCCGGCGGGTCGAGATGCGCTGGCTGCGCGCAGCGACGGCGAACAGGATGGCCGCACAGACGCCCGCCACGACACTGACGGGAACCCCCAGTGGCTCCAGGACGAACAGGCCGACCAGCAACACCAGCAGCACCCACCCACCGACCATGAACGTGGTGCGGTCGTGAATCGCCGTGCGCGGCGCCTTCAGCGCCTCGACCGCGTACTGCCTGGGAATATCACGGCGAAAGAACAGGAACAGCACCAGCAACGTCGCGGCCACGCTGACGAGGTTCACCGGCACCATCACCGCCGCGTATTCGGCGAAGCCCAGGCCGAAGTAGTCGGCCGAGACGATGTTCACCAGGTTGGACACCACCAGCGGCAGGCTCGCCGTGTCGGCAATGAACCCTGCGGC
This sequence comes from Pseudomonas sp. NPDC089554, assembly GCF_050280645.1. Lineage (NCBI taxonomy): Bacteria > Pseudomonadati > Pseudomonadota > Gammaproteobacteria > Pseudomonadales > Pseudomonadaceae > Pseudomonas > Pseudomonas sp. NPDC089554. The sequence continues at coordinate 31,311 of NZ_JBNNVR010000035.1, read as the reverse complement.
CATGACGAACGCCAGTGTCGCCGCAGGCGAGAATCGCAGCGCCAGCAGCATCGACATCACGATAGGCGTGAGTATCAGCGCCGCGCCGTCGTTGGCGAACAGCGCCGAAACCGCGGCGCCGAGCAACACGCAGAAGGCGAACAAGCGGCAGCCACTGCCGTTGGCCCAGCGCGCCACGTGCAGCGCGGCCCATTCGAAGAAACCGGCTTCGTCCAGCAGCAGGCTGATGATGATGATCGCGATGAAGGTGGCGGTGGCGTTCCACACGATGGCCCACACGGTGGGGATATCGTGCAGCTAAACCGCGCCCACGGCCAGGGCGATGATGGCGCCGAGTGCGGCGCTCCAGCCGACGCCGAGCCCCTTGGGCTGCCAGATGACCAAGGTGAGAGTGAAGACGAAGACCGCGAGGGCGACCAGCATGAATGTCTCGCTCCGTGAGGGTCAGCAGCAGGCAGCGTCACGGACGGGGCGACCGTCCATATGCTTCAGCCTCAAGGTGTTGTCGGCCAGCCATTGCGCGTTGGCGTGCAGGGTGACTTGCAGCATGTCGTGCACCCAGGCGGGCAGCTGCGGGTTGAGGCGGTAGTACACCCATTGACCCTGGCGGCGGTCCAGTAGCATGCCGTTGCTGCGTAATTGCGCCAGGTGGCGGCTGATCTTCGGCTGGCTGTCGCCCAGGGCGCACATCAGTTCGCACACACACAGTTCGCCCAGGCTGGCGATCAGCAGGATGGCGCGGGTGCGTGTTTCGTCTGAAAGGCTTTTGAAGACGTCGGGCGGGGTGATCATGAGGAGGTACTTTTACATATGGAGATTCGAATATACGTATCTCCATATGTATTGCGCAAGCGCTTGTTTCTAGTCAGATGCTGCGTGCTACACGGCGCTCAACACCTCTGAAAGCGGACGACGCGGCTTCTGTGGCCAGTTATCGGGCGTGCCGTAACCCACCGCCACCAGCACGACGGGCACTTCGTCTGCGCCCAAACCGAACGCCTGAGCCACACCCTCTGGATCGAACCCGATCATCGGCCCCGACCCCAACCCCATTTCATGCGCCGCATAGAACAGCGTCGCCGCCGCAAACGACGCCGAGCGCACGGCCTCGTCACGCTGGCGCCAAGGCTGGCCTGCATAGAGACTGCCTGCGCCTGCGACCCAGCCATCGACCATGGCGGGCGGCATGAAACCGGCGTCCACGGCGGGCTTGAGCCGCGCTGGCAAGGTTTTCTCATCCGCCAGTTGGCCAACGATGATGAACGTAACCGGCGCCTCGGTGATCTTTGCCTGATCCCAGGCCACGGCCCGCAACCGAGATTTTGCTTCTGGTGTGCGCACGGCGATGAACCGCCAGTTCTGAAGGTTGAACGCCGTAGGCGCGCGGGTGGCGAGTTCGATCAGTTCGTTGACCTGGTCGTCGGTAATATCTCGATCCTGGTCGAACAGCACGGTCGTACGGCGCGCACGGATGGCGCTGCTGATTGCATTGCTCATGGAGATTTCCTGGAAAGGGCCGCCGCACAGCAGGAGTGGGCCGGGCGGCGGCGAAGTTGATCAATAGATGCTGTCGACCACGCCGCCATCGACGCGCAGGGCAGCGCCGGTGGTCGCCGATGCCTGGGGCGAGCTGACGTAGAGGATCATGTTGGCGACTTCATCGACCGTGGCCGCGCGGCGGATGATCGAAGAACCGCGATGCTCGGCCACAAAGTCCGTCGCAATGGCATCGATGTTTTCGCCTGGGCTGTTGTCACCGTTGGTCAGCAGCTGCACCACGCCTTCGGAAAGAGTCGGGCCGGGCAATACCGAGTTGACGGTGACGCCGGTTCCAGCAAGGCGCTTGGCCAGGCCGCGGGAGACGGCAAGCTGGGCGGTCTTGGTAAAGCCGTAATGGATCATGTCGGCAGGGATGTTCACCGCCGACTCCGAGGAAATGAACACGATACGTCCCCAGCCTTTGTCGACCATGCCTTTGGCATAAGCGCGGGATAGCCTTACACCGGACATCACGTTGGTCTGGAAGAACCGCTCCCATTCTTCATCGGGGGTGTCGAAGAAGTCCTGCGGGTTATAGATGCCCAGGTTGTTCACGACGATATCGAAGTGCGGATGCTCGGCGATCAACGTCGAGCACCCGGCGGCGCTGCTCAGGTCACCAACGAAGCCGGTAACGCTCGAACCCGTTGCCCGCAACTTATGAATCGCCTCCTCGACACTTTTCTCGCTGCGTCCATTGACCACTACCTGCGCGCCTGCTTTCAGGAAACCCTGCGCGGTAGCGAAGCCGATGCCTGCGGTTGATGCGGTGACCAGCACACGCCGGCCTGTGAAATCTATGTTCATGGCGACACCTCAAGTTGTGTCGCCAAACTATGAATTCACCTGGAAATACAGACAATCGGCGCGGTTTCGAAATCACCTTTCGATTGTGGAAGGTAATACTGGTCAACCAGCCGCTCTGGATACCAGGCCGTCCGCAATGAAATTGACCAACGCATTGAGCCGGCGGCTGGTCGCGCCGCCGGCGGGGGTGACCGCGTAGAGGTCGACAGGCGCATCGGTGAAGTCTTGCAGCACCGCCTCAAGACGCTTCGCGTTCAGGTCGGCTTCTATGTCCCAATGGTTCTTGAGAATCACGCCGTGGCCCTCGATGCCCCACTGGCGAATCATGTCCCCGTCACTGACCGAACGATCGCCGCTCACTTTCACGCTGAATTGCTTTTCACCTTCACGAAAAGGCCAGACGGAGATCGGCGCTCCCGGGCGGGCGAGAATGATGCAGTTGTGCGCCGCAAGGTCGCGCGGGTGCTTGGGCTTGCCCGCACGGCGCCAATAGTCGGGCGATGCGCACACCAGCCTTGGTCCCTGGATCAGCAGGCGCGCACGCAGGTTCGAGTCCGGTAGCGGGCCGCTGCGAATCGCCAGGTCGATATGGTTTTCAATGAGGTCGAGCGCGCCGTCGTTCATCAGCAAGGTGATATGTACGCCGGGGTGCTGTTGCTGGAAGGCGTCGAGCAATGGGCGGATATGCACCCGGCCAAAATCGTTGGTGGCGGTTACCCGCAGGGGGCCGGTCAACGGACCGTTGTCGCGCAGGCTGTAGATGGCCGCATCCCATTCCGCGACGATGCGGCGGGCGTCCTGCAGCAGCGTTTCGCCTTCATGGGTGAAGGTCAGCTTGCGCGTGGAGCGAATCAGCAGGCGAGTGGCGAACTCGTCTTCCAATTGGGTGATGGCCAGGGCGACGGTGGAGGTGGCGATGGACCGTGCGCGGGCCACCGCCGAGAAGCTTCCGCTATCGGCCACATCCAGCAAGAGGCGCAGGGTATCGATACGGTCCATGGTCGAATCTCGCAAACATCGCTTATTGGCCGAGCAGACTAGCCTGGCGGCGCCGGAAAAACGAGCGCGCCGCCCACCTCACACGGCGGCCTCCTTGGCTGGCGCTTCCACCTTCTTCGCAGGTTTGAGTCGCGAGACGCCCAGCATCACCAGGGCCAGCCCGGCGAGCTGGTAGGCCGAGATCGCCTCGCTGAGGATCGCCCACGACGCCAGCAAGGTCAGCACCGGCCCCAGGTTGCCCACCGCCGCCGTTTGCGTTGGCCCCAGGCGCTGGATCGCCAATGCGACCCAGTAGATTGGCAACACCGTGGAAAACAGCGCCATCATGCCGGCATAGGTCCAGATCGCCGGCGGCAATTGCCACAACTGCTTGATGTCCGCCACCACCAGGAAATGCCCCAGTACCATCAACGACGAGGCCACGCCGCACAACCCGGCCAGGCGCATGCCGCCCATGCGCTTGAGCATCATGCCGGTGCCGGAATAGAACAGCGCATAGGTGACCGCACTGGCGAACACCCACAGCGAACCGACCAGCACCTGCTGCCCGCCACTGGTATTACCCAGGTCGTGCACGAAGGCGATGCCCAGGCCCAGGTAGCACAAGCCCATGGCCAGCAGTGTGCGTGGGGTGGGGCGTTCGCGCAGGGCGATGGCCTGGAAAATCAGCACCAGGGTCGGGTAGGTGAACAGGATCATCCGCTCAAGGCCCGCACTGATGTACTGCAAGCCGTAGAAGTCGAACAGGCTCGACAGGTAGTAGCCAAGCAGGCCCAGCAGTGCGACGCGCAGCAGGTCCAGTGGCGTCAGCGGCGTGTTGGCCTCGCGGCGGCTGGCCCAGACCAGCCAGGCGAACAGCGGCAGCGACAGGCCCATGCGCATCGCCAGCAGGCTGACGGCGTCCACAGGGCCGGCCGCGTAGGACAGCTTGACGAAGATGGCCTTGAAGCTGAAACCCAAGGCGGCCAGCACGGCATACAGGCTGCCGTTCTGCAATTGGCGGTGGAGGGAGGCGCGCAGGCGGTTCATGGGGAGCCCGTAACAGAATAAGACACGGGTTATTCTGAACAGAACGCGAGCTGCGTTAGAATCGCTTTTTCTCGAACGTGGCGTTCGCTTTTGGAGAAACCCATGCATTTCGACCTTGCCGACCTGCGCCTGATCACCGCCGTTGCCAGCACCGGCAGCCTGAGCAAGGCGGCGGCGAGCTTTCCGGTGGCGGTGTCGGCGGCCAGCACGCGCTTACGCCTGTTCGAGCAGCGCAGTGGCCTGACCCTGTTCATCCGCCGCGCCGATGGCATGCAACTGACCCCTGCCGGGCGCCTGGTGCTGGAGGCGGCGCGCGGCGTGCTGGGCGAGGCACGCAAGCTCGATGACACGCTCAAGGAGTTGGCCGGCCAGCGCCGTATCAACCTGGGGCTGGCAGCGTCCACGGTGACCAATAGCACGCTGCTGCCCACGGTGCTGGGGCCATTCCTGGCGGATTACCCAGAGCTGGACCTGCAACTGGTAGAGCACAAGAGCGTGGACGTGCTGCGGGTGGTGCTGGCTGGGGAGTGCGAGATTGGCGTGTTCGATGGTCACCTGGTCAACGATGGCCTGGTGTCGTTGCCGTTTCGCACCGAACGCCTGGTGTTGTTGGTGGCGGCGGATCACCCACTGGCAGGGCGCGAGGAGCTGCGGCTGATCGATGCCTTGGGGCATGCGTTCGTCTGCCTGCCGGCCGAGCGGGCCATGCAGCGTTTCGTCGAGGAGCTGGCGATGAGTTTGGCGATGCCGATGAAAGTGCGTGTGCGGGCGCCGAGCTTCGAGGCCATCGCGCAGTTGGTGGCGCAGCGCGCGGGTATTGCGGTCATGCCGGAGATTGCGGCGTTGCGTGCCCAGCAGGAATTGGCGGTGAAGCGTGTGGTGTTGGAGGAGCGTTGGGCCAACCTGGAATTGCGCATCTGTTTTCGCAGTTGGGAGGGGTTGAGTTCCCATGGGCGGCAGTTGGTGAGTTTTCTGTCGGGACAGTGAGCGGGCTGGTGTGGTGTCGGTACTGGCCTCTTCGCGCCGAACCGCCGCGAAGAGGCCATGGGGGTCAACGCAAACCGTAGCCTTTATCGACAATCAGCTCCTGCCCATAGATGCCGCTGGCCCGCGGCGACAACAGGAAGGCGATGGCCTCGGCCACCTGCGTGGCACTGAGGAAGCTGCCATCGAGCAGGCGCTGGTTGACGCTATCGGCCACCGCGCGAATCTGCTCGTCCGCCAGCCCAAGGGACGGCCAGATCGGCGTGTCGGTCGGGCCGGGCGAGACGATATTGATGCGCACGCCTTTGGCCGCCCACTCCACCGCCAGGGTGCGGGCGTGGGCGATCAGTGCCGATTTCGAGGCGATGTACGCGGCAAGGCCCGGGAATGTCACCTGGGTCAGGAAAGTGCCGATGAACACCACCGCCGCTTGCTTGCCCAATTGCCCGCTGAGGCTGGCGAAGGTCGCCAGGGCTCCGGCGCCGTTGACCGCCCATTGCCGGGCGAAGGCCTCGCCGTCGAGGCCGTCGGCCAGTTGCGCGATGCCGGCATTGGGCACCAGCAGGTCGATCGGACCGAGGGTGGCAGCGCGGGCGGCGAGGGCATCGAGGTCTGCCTGGCGGGTGACATCACCGGCCTGCCAGTGCAGGCGGTCGCCAAAGCGCGCGCGCAGGTGTTCCGGGGCCTCGGGTCGACGGGCCATGGCCAGTACCGTGGCACCGCGTTCCAGCAAGGTTTCGGTCAAGGCAAGGCCGATGCCGGAGCTGGCACCGGTGACGACGGCAAGGCGTTGGATGAATTCACTCATGGGGCGGCTCTCTGTTGGGATTGTATGAGCAACGGTTTCAGGATGTGTGCCAACTTCGAAAGCCCGAAAAACCTGGGGTTGAGGCCCGCCATGGTCATACTGACCAGGATATTTTGTAGTCGTTATGACATTTTTAGGGGTCTTAATGACTAAATAATGGCCATTGGCCTTGATTTGGCCGACAAACAGTCTGCCGCGAGCCTTCCAGGCCCCTGCGCAAACGCTGCCGAACGCTTACAATCACCTTTTTTTCGCAATGCAGGCCCTTTGCTTTATGGCGCTCGATCCACCCACGATGCTTACCCTCACGGTTGCCTTGGCAGCCGCTGCCTCGCTGTACCTGGCAATCGAGTGGCGTAGCATCCGCGAACCTTCGCTGCTGTTCTGGAGTGCGGGATTCGCCACCATCACCGTGGGCTCGACCCTCGCTTTGCTGCGTATGCATGGCCTGCTGCTGGTAGGTATCTGGTTCGCCAACGGGCTGTTGGTGGTCGCGCATTTCTGCTTCCTGCTAGGGGTGGCGCGCTTTACCGAGACGCGCCTATCGCGCGCCTGGTACCTGATCTTCGTGGCCTGGGCTGGGTTGCTTCTACTGCCTGAAGGCCCGCAATGGTCGAAGATCATGCTGGTGGCCAACTCGCTGGCGGTGGCCGTGTTGTCGCTGCGTGCCAGCTTCCTGCTGCGCCCCCATGGCGACTCGCTGAGCGTGGGCGCCGTGCAGTTGCGCTATGTGATGCTGGTTCATGGCCTGTTCTACCTGGCCAAGATGGTGCCGGCAGTGGTGCCGGGCACCCTGATCGACCTGACCGACTTTCGCGGCGAAATCATCCAGATCTCGCTGGTCGAGGGCGCCATGGCGACCATGCTGATCGCCCTGTCGATGACCGGCTGCGAGCGCTACCGGCGTGAAGAGCGTATTTCCCGGCTGGCGTCCCACGACCCGCTCACCGCCTTGTTCAACCGCCGAGCCCTGGAGCCGCGCGCCTACAGGCTGCTGGAGAATGTTTCACCGGAGCGCCCAGGTGCCGTGCTGCTGATCGATATCGATAACTTCAAGCAGGTCAACGACCTGCACGGCCATGCTGCAGGCGACCGCCTGCTGGTGGCACTGAGCGACATGATCCGCGCCACGTTGCCCGAGGGCGCGCTGGCAGCGCGCCTGGGCGGCGATGAATTCGTCATCCTGCTGGGCGAGGCGTCCAGCGAGCAGGTAGTGGAGCTGGGTGGCACCTTGCGCGACCAGTTCCAGGCCTACACCACACAAGCTTTCCACACCCCCCAGGCGGTAACCCTGAGCATCGGCGCGAGCCTGTTCCAGCAGGCCCCGGCCAGCCTGGCGGCGCTGCTCGAGCAGGGCGATGTGGCGCTGTATGCCTCCAAGCGCGGCGGGCGCAACAGCATTCGCCTGGTCGACCGCACCCTGTAGTCAGGCCAGCACCGCCGACCACGCCGACACCAGCAGCAACCCGGCCAGCAGCTGGTTGAAGCGGCGTACCCGTTGCGGCGATTGCAACCAGCGGGCGCTGCCGACCCCCAGCAGTGCCCAGCCGGTCATGCAGGGCAGGGCGACCACCAGGAACACCAGCGCCAGTTGCCACACCGGCAGGCCGGGCGTGGCGAACACGCCGATCACCGCCACGGCCATCATCCACACCTTGGGGTTGATCAGTTGCAGCGAGGCCGCGCTGAATGCGCCGAAGCGTTGCTCGCCCTCGCCGTGCAGCGGTGCCCCCGCCGCGCGCAGCAGTTGCCAGGCCAGCCAGCTCAACCACAGCACGCCGCCCCAGCTCATCAGCTGCTGCGCCAGGGGGTGGCGCAGCAGCACCTCGGCCAGGCCCAACCCGACCAGCAGCACGATCGCTGCGGCCGCCACGCAGGCCGCCAGGATCGGCGCCACGCTGGCCTGCAGGCCATGGCGCGCGCCGTGGGCGAGGATCAACAGGTTGGTCGGGCCGGGGCTGATGCTGGCGACCAGGGCGAACAGAACGAAGGGCAACAACGAATGCGACATGACTCAGGGCTCCGGGAAATCGAGGCCCCATGCTCGTCGCTGACGAGGGTGTCAGTCTGGAAGGTTTGAGCAGCGCTTGCGGTAGTCCGCCGGGGTCAGCCGGTAGGCGCGGCGGAACCAGCGGCCCAGGTGGCTCTGGTCGGCGAAGCCCAGGCTGCTGGCCACCTCGGCGGGTGTCTGGCCGCGTGCAAGCAGGCGCCGGGCGTGGTTCAGTCGCAGTTGGATCAAGTACGCATGCGGGGCCAGGCCGAATGCGGCCTTGAAGGCGCGGGTGAGGCGAAAGCGATCGACGCCGCAGGCCTTGGCCACGTCGTCCAGGCCGATGTCCTGGCCCAGGTGGGCGTGCAGGTAGTCGCGGGCGCGCTGGGCGGTCAGCGGCAGGCGTGGGTCGGGGTTCAGGCGCTGGCGCCACAGCAGGTGGCGGGTGAGGCAGGCCAGCAGGTCGTCGGTGGCGGTCTGGCGCACGATACGCAGGTCTTGGCCATGCACGGCCTGGAAGGCGCGGGCGGTAGCCAGGGCCAGGGTCTGGTCGGCGATCAGGGTGTCGGCGAAGCCGGGCAGGCACGCACTGGGGGCGTGTTCGAACAATTGGCGCAGCTGGTTTTCCAGCCAGGTCGGTTCCAGGTACAGGGTCGAGTAGGTAAAGCCTTCTGCGGTGGGCGCCTGGCCGTCATGGATATCGCCGGGCTCGAGCAGGAACACCTGGCCCGGCGTGCTTTGGTGGCGGGCACGGCGGCAGTTGAACTGTTGCACGCCTTGCTCGGTGACGCCGACCAGAAAGGCGTCATGCCAGTGCGGGTCGTAGGCATGCCCGACGAAATGCGCGCGCACCGACTCGATGCCGCTGTCGGCGTCTTGCTTGAGGTCGATCCAGTTGCTCATGGGCGCGTTTGCAGGTGGCGAAAAGCCCACCATAACCGAGAAGCAGGGCATGGGTTTAGAACGAATGTGCAGCCTGATCGCCGGTAGCGGGCAACAACTGCTCGAAGCGTTCACGCAGCCACAGGTGCAACCGCGACACTGCCGGCGACAGCTGCTTGCGGTGCGGGCACACCAGCGTCACTGGGCGCAGGTCGCCGGGGAAGTCGGGCAGCAGCAGCTCCAGTTCGCCCGCGGCGACGTTGGCGCTGACATCCAGCCACGACTTGAAGGCGATGCCTTCGCCGGCCAACGCCCAGCGCCGCACTACGTCGGCATCGTCGCAGAACAGCGGGCCGCTGACCTGCACGCTGTGCTCGCCCAGCTGCCAGCGGTCGAAGGCGCGCTCGTTCTGTTGGTACAGCAGGCAGTCGTGCTGGTGCAGGTCGTCCGGGTGCTGTGGGCGGCCGCGTCGCGCCAGGTACGCGGGGGAGGCCACCAGCACGCGGCGGTTACGCGGGGCCAGGGGCAGGGCGATGTAGTTGGCCCGTTCGTCGCCGCCATAGCGGATGGCAACGTCCACCGGGTCGCGGTACAGGTCGGCCATCTGGTCGGAGAGGAAGCAGCGCAGGTTCAGTTGCGGGTGCTGGCGGCGGAACTCCACCAGCCAGGGCATCACCAGGTTGCGCCCCAGGTCCGAAGGGGCAGAAACCTGCAAGATGCCACGCAAGGTGCTTTGGCTGGCATGCAGGCTGTCACGGCCCTGGCGCAGGGTTTCCAGCACGCTGTGGGCGGTGGGCAAGTAGAGCTCACCTTCTGCGGTCAGGCGCAGGCTGCGGGTGGTACGCGCGAACAGGCGTACATCCAGTTCCCGTTCCAGGCGCTTGATTGCAGCGGCCACCTGGCCGGGCAGCAGGCCTGCTTCGTGGGCCGCAGCGGTGAAACTGCCCAGGGCGCTGGAGCGCAGGAACAGTTCAAGATCACTGATACGCAGCATTTTCACTCCAGCAATGAAAGTGTTGCTGCATTGTGCCGGTTTTTCTTATTCACAGGAAAGATAAGATACGCAACCATTACCTTCCCTCTCTACAGGAGCCGTCTCGATGGATACCGTTACCCTGGCCAAGCGCCGCTACACCACCAAAGCCTACGATGCCAGCCGCAAGATCCCCCAGGAAACCATCGATGCGCTGCTCGAGCAGTTGCGCCACAGCCCGTCTTCGGTCAACTCCCAGCCTTGGCACTTCATCGTTGCCCAAAGCGATGAAGGCAAGGCGCGCCTGGCCAAGGCCACCGAGGCCTTTGCCTACAACACCTCGAAGATCCTCAATGCCTCCCACGTGATCGTGTTCGCCACCCGCACCGACATGACCGAGGCGCACCTCGAGGCCGTGCTGGCCCAGGAAGGTGCCGATGGTCGTTTCCGCGACGAGCCGGGCCGCGTCATGCAGGACCAGACGCGCCGTAGCTACGTCAACCTGCACCGCTTCGACCAGAAAGACCTGCAACACTGGATGGAAAAGCAGACCTACCTGGCCCTGGGCACCGCGCTGCTCGGCGCCGTGGCTCATGGCCTGGACGCCACGCCGATCGAAGGTTTCGACGCCAAGGCGCTGGACGCCGAGCTGGGCCTGCGCGAGCAAGGCTTCACCAGCGTGGTGCTGCTGAGCCTGGGCTACCGCAGCCAGGAAGACTTCAACGCCGGCCTGAGCAAGTCGCGCCTGCCGACCGAAGACGTGTTTACCTTCCTGTGATGAACCTGCCGTGGCGCCGCTCAGGGCGCCACGGCAGCCACCGGCTTGGCCGCTTTCTGCACCTGTTCCCACACCCGCAGGAAATTCCCCGCCCACAGCTTGGCAATGTCAGTTTCGCTGTACCCACGGCTGAGCAATTCAGCTGTGACATTGCGGATCTCGCCGACATCTTTCCAGCCTTCCAACCCGCCGCCGTCGTTGAAGTCCGAGCTGATGCCGACGTGGTCGATACCGACCTTGCGCACGGTGTAGTCGATGGCATCGACCAGGTCGGCGAGCCCAGGCTTGGGTTCTTCTTCAAGAATTGCGTACAGCTGCCCTGCGTATTCGCCGAAGCGTGATTCCGGCCAGGCGGCAATGACCGCATCGCCCGGCATCAGCGCATTGGCCAGGCCTTGCAGGGGTTGCAGGCCGAAGCGGGCGCGCAGGGCTTCGAGCTTCTCCAGGGTCGGCTTGCTCAGTGGCTTGAGGTACTGGCCGAAGCCCACCACCTGGATCACACCGCCGCTGTCCTTGATCAGCTTCATTTCCTTGTCGCTGAGGTTGCGCGGAATATCGACCAGCGCCCGTGGCGCCGAGTGCGAGGCGACCATGGGGGTGCGGCTGAGGCGGGCGACGTCTTGCAGGGCCAGGGTCGACATCTGCGACACGTCGATGATTACGCCCAGATCGTTCAGACGCGTCACAGCCTGTTCGCCCAGGGGAGAGAGGCCGTCGAGGGCGTCGGCGGTGTCGTTGAAGAATGGCAGTGGGCGCGACGAATCTGCCCAGTCGTTGTTACCGGTGTAGCTGAAGCCGAACATGCGCATGCCGCGCGCCGTCCAGCGGTCGAGCTGGGACAGGTCGTGGCCCAGCGGGTAGGCGTTGAGCATGCTGATGAAAATGGCGAACTTGCCTTCGCGGTGCAGGCGGCGGAAGTCCTCGGGGGTATAGGCGATGCCGACCTGGTTGGGGAAGTCGCGCACCATGCCCTGGATGATCTGGTAGCGCACCTCTTGCTGGTGCCGGGCCTCGTCGACGAAGCCGGGCGTGGGGCGGTGCGGTGCGTTGGGGCCGTTCCAGATTTCCGGCCAGCCGAAGATGGTCAGTGCTGCGCCCGACAGCCTGCCGCGCCCGGCCTTGGCCAGGTCGAACTGGCCGAAGCCGTCGCGGTCGGCTTCGTTGTCCTGGTTGCCGAAGGTCAAGGGCACGGTAATGTGGCTGTCGAACGACAGCATGTGCTCGTGCAAGCGGTTGGCCTGTTCGACGATCCGTGGCGGGTACCCGCTGTCCTTGCTCCAGTGCAGGTAGGCGGCGCCCGCACCGAGGGCGATCGCCAGGGCCAGGGGCAGGCCGATGTACAGGGCTTTGCGGGAGCGGGTCTTGGTCATTGCCATCTCGTTGCGGGCGGGTAGGGCTCGGGTATCAGGTGGACGAACGAGAGGGTGGGAAATTTACGCGCTGGAAGGGCTCAAGCGTGGCGGGTGCGAGCCGATACAAAGGGCAACAGCATAATTGTCACTGCCGCCAGGAAGCGAACATGTCAGCCATCATGGGTATCAGCATTCAATCGAGCGTCTCGCAACTGTCGACTTTGAAGGTCACGGTGCAGGGTGACGACACCGGGGCACGCGAAAAGGACCCGACCAAGGTCGACTTCTCCGGGGTCACCGGCAGCGGCAACAGCAAAGCCGCCGAGGGCAGCAGCGGTAGCGGCGACAGCGAGCCGGCGCACATCAAGCAATTGCGCGAGATGATCAAGCAGTTGCAGAAACAGTTGGCCGAGGAGCAGAAGCAACTGGGCGAGCTGATGAGGCGCAAAATGGATGAAACCACCAAGCTGAGCCTGGTGAGCGCCAAGCAGGCGAGCATTTCCACCCTCAATGGGCAGATCCAGGTGGCCACCGCGCAGTTGCTCGAGGCCCTGGCCAAGGCCGGCGGCAGCAGCGCCGGCGGTGTGGTCAATACCCAGGCCTGAGGCCTGGGTCAGCGGGGCTGCGGTCAGTCTGCCGCCAGCGCACTTTTCTGGCGTTCGGCCTTGTATTGCAGGGCCGCTGCCGGTGCCGGCTTGGCGCTGCCGGTCTCCAGCCACTGGCGCATGCGGCTGGCATCGGCGAAGTGAGTGTACTTGCCGAACGCATCCAGGATCACCATCGCCACCGGGCGGTTGTCCATCTTCGTCAGCAGCACCAGGCAGTGGCCGGCTTCGTTGGTGAAGCCGGTCTTGGTCAGGGCGATGTCCCAGTTGCTCTTGTTGACCAAGCGGTCGGTGTTGCGAAAGCCCAGGGTGTAGTTGGGCTTGCGAAACGCGACGGTCTTCTCCGAAGTGCTCGACAGCTCGCCCAGTTGCGGGTACTTGCGTGCAGCCATCAGCAGCTTGACCAGGTCATGGGCGTTGGACACGTTCTGGGTCGACAGGCCGGTCGGCTCCACGTAGCGCGTCTGGCTCATGCCCAGGGCGCGGGCCTTGGCGTTCATGGCCTTGATAAAGGCTGGGTAGCCGCCGGGGTAATGGTTGGCCAGGCTGTTGGCGGCGCGGTTCTCCGACGACATCAGGGTAATCAGCAGGGTTTCGCGGCGGTTGAGCTGGCTGCCCAGGCGCACGCGTGAGTACACCCCTTTCATTTCCGGGTTGTTGGCGATGGTCATGGTCAGCATCTCGTCCATCGGCAGCTTGGCGTCGAGTACCACCATGGCGGTCATCAGCTTGGTGACCGAGGCGATTGGGCGTACCCGGTCGGCGTGGTAGGAGTACAGCTCCTGGTTGGTATTCAGGTCGATCAGCAAGGCACTGCCGGACGCCAGGTGCAGCTTGGACGGGTCGCGTTGCGTTTGAGCCGGGGATTGTGCAGCAGCGGTCGACGGAAGGGTAAGGGTGGCGGAGAGCGCCAGCAGCAGGCTGACGATGGGCAGGGAAATTTTCACGTCGAGGCTCACTAAAAGTAGGTATGTCGTTGGCTGTGCAGGGTTTCCCCTGAAAAGCCGCTGCATGATGGAGTATGGCTCGGCGGCTGTCGATTGCTCGTTGCAGCGGCGCATTGAAATGAAAAAACCTTCATGCTGGAACGGTTTTTCGCCGACGGTGTGGCGGGGCGGGCCTGGCACCGGTGGTAGGCCGCTCCCATAAAAAAAAGCCCGCCAGAGGCGGGCATAAAGGGAGAGCGTAAGGAGCAACGCACAACAAGATTCGGGGTTCAGGCGAGCAGGCGGCCTGCCTGCAAGCGCTCGGCCATGGCCTGGGCAGTGGCACGGGAGGCCAGGGGGCCGCTGACCGGTTCACCATTGCTCATCAAGTACCAGCAGGCCAGCAGGCCTTGCTCGCGAAGCGCTGGGGGAACGGCAGTGCCGACGACGGACATGATCTGGATAGTGGCCATGTTGGACCTCCTCTGAAACATGGGCCTACCTTACCCAGTGGCCGGGCGCTGTTGAAATCAACACGCTCAATAGTGGTCATTGGTTTTTTCAACGTGACCTGCAATCACCAGCGCGGCGGGCCGTAGTACACCGGCGGTGGGCCGTAGTAGCGGCGGTACACCGGTGGCGGCGCCGGTACGTAGCGTTCGACCACGTAGGGCTGGTAGTACACCGGCGGCGGAGGGCCGTAATACACCGGCGGCGGTGGGTAGTAGGCCGGTGCACGCTCGACGTACACCGTGCGGTCATGGCCCCCCGAAACCGCCGCGCCGACCACGGCACCGACCACGGCTGCGCCGAGCACCGGGCCCGGGCCCCGCCAACCACCGCCATGGGCGGATGCTTGCCCACTGATGGCCAGTGCGCCGACCAACAGGGCGACTCCAGGAATGAAACGGTTCATGGAAAATGTCCTCACAGGGCTACACCCCGTACATGGGGCTTATCACTATGACCACGAACGCCCGCCGTCCGGCACTGGCGCAAGGTAAAGGTTGTGTAAGGGGCGACTGGCGGTCAGTCTGGTAGGCTGGAAGAATCGATTCAGTCAGTGCGCAAGGAGTTATCGATGAGCATTCCACCGAGCAGGGATACCCTGTTGTGCATTTCCCTGGCCGGGCGACCGGGTACGTTCGGCGTGCGGTTTCACAACCACCTCTACCAGCAGTTGGGGCTGGACTACTACTACAAGGCCATGACCACCCAGGACCTGCCCGCGGCAGTGGCCGGCATCCGTGCGCTGGGCATCCGTGGCTGTGGCGTATCCATGCCTTACAAGGAGGCGTGCCTGGCGCTGGTGGATGAGGTCGACCCCTCTGCGGCGGCCATCGACTCGGTCAATACCCTGGTGAATACCGATGGCCACCTGAAGGCCTACAACACCGACTACCTGGCGGTGCGTCAGCTACTCGAGGAGCACGCGATAGACCCACGTACCGCCTTCGCCCTGCGCGGCAGCGGTGGCATGGCCAAGGCCGTGGCCAGTGCGCTGCGCGATGCGGGGTTCGCCGAGGGGGTCATCGTCGCTCGCAATGAGCAGGCCGGGCGCCAGTTGGCAGATGCCTGTGGCTACCGTTGGCAGGCGCAACTGGACGATATCTGCCCGCCAATGCTGGTGAACGTGACGCCGATCGGCATGGCGGGTGGGTCAGAAGCGGATGAACTGGCATTCCCGGAAACTGCGATCGAGTCGGCCGAGCGGGTGTTCGATGTGGTCGCCATGCCCGCGCAAACGCCATTGATACGCCGCGCTGAAGCGCTGGGCAAACCGGTGATTACCGGGCTCGATGTGATCGCTTTGCAGGCGTTGGAGCAATTCGTGTTGTACACGGGAGTGAGGCCGACGGACCAGCAGGTGGCGGCGGCGGTGGCGTTTGCCCGCCAGGCTTGAGATTGCGTTGACGCCTTCGGGGGCAAGCCCGCTCCCACAGATATAGCGTCGCTCTTGAATACGACGCTATATCTGTGGGAGCGGGCTTGCCCGCGAAAAGAACACCGCCTATGGGGCAGGTTCAGAACAACTTGCGTTTCCCATCCAGCTGCTGGTCCACCAGCCACCTGCCATGGGCAAGCGCGGCATGCTGGGCATTTTCCAGGTCGGAGAAGAACGCCATGCGCACCGGCAGCGACAAGCGTCGGCTGGTGTGTTCTTCGGGGGTGGTGATCAGGCAGCCGGCGGCATAGGGCAGGGGAGACCCCGGGTGGGGCATGACGCTGGCAGTGATGGTGTGGTCGCGGTATGCACAGTGAAGGGTTTGCATCGTCCTTACCTCGCTGTGGTGGCTTGGAAGCACTTACCTTCATATACCACAGCGAGGGGCCGGGAGTTCCCGGCCCGACGAGCGCGTGCCGCTAAGCTTAGCCCTTGAGTTCGGCTGGCTGGATCACTTCCACCCAGTAGCCGTCCGGGTCCTTGATGAACGCCAGGTGGTTCATGCGGCCATCGGCCAGGCGCTTCTGGAATGGCACTTCCAGGGCCTCGAAGCGCTCGCACGCGGCACGTACGTCCGGCACCGAGATGCAGATGTGGCCGAAGCCGCGCGGGTCGGTGTTGCCGTTGTGGTAGGCGAAGGCCGGGTCGTTCTCGGTGCCGTGGTTGTGGGTCAGCTCCAGTACGCCAGGGATGGACTTCATCCACTGGTGGCGTTCGGCGTCATCGGCGGGGATCTGCGCCGGGTCGACCAGGGCCAGGAAGTACAGGCTGAAAGCCGCTTCCGGGAAGTCGCGCTTGTCGACCAGGCGGAAACCCAGCACGCGGGTGTAGAAGTCCAGCGACTTCTCGATGTCCTTGACGCGCAGCATGGTGTGGTTGAAGACGAATTGCGCGGTGGCAGTATCCGGCTGTGCGGTGACGCCAGGCAGGGTTTGCAGGTCGTGCAGGCTCATGGGGGCTCCAGAGACGGGGTCGGCTCGGAAGGTGCCGACGATGAAGACAGGCGGGCCATGATACGGCAGTGAAGCGATTGCGCAAATGAAAGCGCCCTGCACGAATGTGTGCAGGGCGCCTGGAAGAGAGGCCCGCGTGTGCGGGCGCGTGATGGGGTCGCTAATCCTTTAGCTGGTTCGATAATGAGCCAGGCGATGTAAAAAAAATGTGAAGCGCGTGTGGATGTTTCATCATCGCACCCAGGTTTCCACGGTGGCCGCGCCGTATTGGTTTTTCCAGGCTTTCAGGCCGCGGTGGTTACCGCCCTTGGTTTCAATCAGCTCACCGGTGTGGGGGTTTTCATAGACCTTGACCACCCGTGGTCGACGTTGCTGTTTCGGTGCGCTGCCGCTGGCCTTGACGCCTGCCTTGGCAGCCTTGGGGTCGAGCAGGGCGATGATCTCGCGCAGGCCCTTGTCGTAGTGTTTCATGAGGTCGAGCAGCTTGCGCTCGAACTCGATTTCACGTTTCAGGCCGGCATCCTTTTTCAATGCCTCCAGTTGCGCCATTTGTTCCTGAAGTGCTTTTTCGGCGGCACGAAACTCTGCAAGTCTGGACACTTTCATCACTCCTGTAAGTCAGCCGTGGCGTGACGTGACGAACATGGAACAACAATTAACGTCGGCCACGCAGGTAGGTAGAGCTGTTCGCTGAGTGCAGTGTAGTCGCCACTTGGCTATTGGGTAAACCTTAAACTTTTCACAAGTAATCGGGAACTTTGCCGGGTACTTGTACTGTAGTTTTTCGGCACTATCCAGGCTGTTTTGGATTCGCTTCAGGTCATTGTTCTGAAGGTGATTTCGCAGTAAATACGGGTGTAGGCGTACCTGCGAGACGGAAAAAACATAGTATTCAGGCAGGCATGAAAAAGCCCGGCCTGAAAGGGGCCGGGCTCAAGTAGCGGTGGTGCGAATCAGTGCAGCGGTTCGATCACCTTGATTGCCTGCCGCTCACGGGCGGCGGGCCATTCTTGTTGCAGGGTCTCGAGCACGCGGCCGACGAACTGGGTGTCGGCGGCGGCCTTCTTGCCGACGAAGCCCTGGCCACGGCGGTAGACCTTGAAGCGCGCACGCATGCTGGGCATGTGCGATTCGAATTCATCTTCGACGGTGTTCGGCGGCAGGCGGTCGAGGCGTACCTCGCCGGTCTGGCTGACCCACAGCAGGTGGTCGTCGAGGCTGTCCTTGCGTGCAGCGAACAGTTCGGCCAATTGGTCGATCGTAGGATTGTTGTTCAAGTTCATCATAAAGCCCCCATTACCCATTCGTTGGTGATTTTCATAGTTGGCGCCACAGGATGTAGCGCACACCTCAGGCTGCTACAGCAGCATCGCAACAGGGGCTTTCTCACGCTGCCTTCTGGGCAGTTTCCCTCTCCACGAACGGCCTGCGTTACCGCGCAGGCCGTTTGGAACACCCTTGCCACCGCTCCCGATCAGGGAGACGGCCTCATCATGCCCAAGGCCGAGGAAAGGCGTCAATGGTTTTGTAGTGAAAATTTTTAGTCACTACATCTTGTCTGACAATCCTGTTTTTATTGTAGGAATTAGTACTGGTCAGTCATGGTTCAAGGGTCGTGAGAATGCGGTAGGCGGCGCTCACCCGGGCCTCGTTGGGGTAGTTGCGGTTGGCCAGCAACACGATACCCATGCCCTTGGACGGCACGAACGCGACATAGGCGCCGAAGCCGCTGGTGGCGCCGGTCTTGTTGTACCAGAAGCCCGGCGCTGCCGGTTGCGGTGGGTCCAGCCGACGGATCGCCTGGGGTTCGCGGATCATCTGCGCGCCGTTGCCTTGCAGCAGGGTGTCCAGCGCCACGGGGTAGGGGTAGCGTTCCCAACCCAGGCCCTGGGTCATCTCGCCTACCTGGAAGTAACCCGCCTGGGTGAGGGCGATGGCCTGGGCCTGCACCGGTTTGAGCAGGCGCGGGTCGAGTTGCAGGCGCACATAGCGCAGCAGGTCGTCAGCGCTGGTCTTGATGCCGTAGGCCTCATCGGCGAACGGGCCAGGGTTGACCCGCACTGGCTGGTTCTTGGCGTCGTAGCCCTGGGCGTACAGGCCGCGGGCCTGGGCAGGCACTTGCAGGTAGGTATGCTGGAGCCTCAGCTGCGCCAGCAAGCTCTGGCCCATCAACTGGGCGAAGGGCTGCTGCTGGGCGAGCGCCGCCAGGTTGCCGAACAGGCCGAGGCTGGGGTTGGAATAGCAGCGCTGGGTGGCGGGCGCGAAGCGGCGTTTCCATTGTTGCAGGAAACCCAGGGCCTGGGCGTCGTTCTTGATTTCGTCGGGGAACTGCAACGGCAGGCAGTCGGCGCTGTAGGCGCCCAGTTCGAGCACGCTGGCCTCGCCCAGCGGCGTACCGGACAGCGCCGGCTGGTAGCGGCTGGCGGGGGCTTTAAGGTCGAGCTTGCCTTCGGCACTGGCCAGGGCGACCAAGGTCGCGGTGTAGGTCTTGCTGACCGAGCCGACCTCGAACAGCGTGTCGCGGGTCACCGGTGTACGCTCGGCCTTGCTGGCTAGCCCATAGCTGAAATAGTGCTCCTGGCCGTTGGCGTAGACCGCCACGGCCATGCCGGCGATGTCGTGCTCGCGCATCATCGGTTCGATGACCGAGTCGACCTGGTTTTGCAGGGTATCGGCCTGGGCTTGGCTAGCGGCCAGGAGGACGGCCAACAGCAGGGAGCGAGGGAGGTGCATGGGGTAAGTCCTTTGATGGCTGATCGTGTGTCCGTTCAGCGACACTGGCGGGAGTTCCGGCGTTAGCAGGTAACCGGGCCAGACCTTATCGTCTGCCCCAGCCCCTGACAACACGGAACCGCCATGAAGTACCTGCGCATGCTCTTCGACAAGTTCACCCTGGCCCTGCTTGCGGTGGTGTTCATCGCCACGGTGCTGCCTTGCTATGGCGAGGGGGCGGTGGTGTTCGGCTGGCTGACCAACCTGGCCATCGGCCTGTTGTTCTTCCTGCATGGCGCCAAGCTGTCGCGC
Source organism: Pseudomonas sp. NPDC089554 (assembly GCF_050280645.1). Lineage (NCBI taxonomy): Bacteria > Pseudomonadati > Pseudomonadota > Gammaproteobacteria > Pseudomonadales > Pseudomonadaceae > Pseudomonas > Pseudomonas sp. NPDC089554. Next base: position 11,717 of record NZ_JBNNVR010000035.1, on the reverse strand, counting down.
GAGGCGATCATCGCAGGCGCCGGCCACTGGCGCCTGCACGCGCTGGTGTTCTCCTGCACCTTCGTGCTGTTCCCGCTGCTGGGCATGGCGCTCAAGCCATTGTTCGTGCCCTTGGTGGGCAACGAGCTGTACCTGGGCCTGCTGTACCTGTGCGCCTTGCCGGCCACCGTGCAGTCGGCCATCGCTTTCACCTCCCTGGCCCGCGGCAATGTGCCGGCTGCCATTTGCAGCGCGGCGGCCTCCAGCCTGCTGGGCATCTTCCTGACCCCGCTGCTGGTAATGCTGCTGCTCGGCGCCGATGGCGACACCGGCTCTGGCCTGGATGCGGTGCTGAAGATCACCCTGCAACTGCTGGTGCCCTTCGTTGCGGGGCAACTGGCGCGGCGCTGGATCGGCGCCTGGGTCAAGCGTAACGCGGGCTGGCTGAAGAAGGTCGACCAGGGCTCGATCCTGCTGGTGGTCTACACCGCGTTCAGCGAAGCGGTGGTGACCGGGTTGTGGCACACCGTCTCGCCGCAGCATCTGGTTGGCCTGTTCGTCGCCTGCGGTGTGCTGCTGACCCTGGTGTTGGTGGGCACCAGCCTGCTTGGGCGAGTGCTGGGGTTCAACCTCGAAGACCGCATCACCATCCTGTTCGCCGGCTCCAAGAAGAGCCTGGCCACCGGTGTGCCGATGGCCCAGGTGCTGTTCGTCGGCAGCGGCATCGGCGCGATCATCCTGCCGCTGATGCTGTTCCACCAGATCCAGCTGATGGTCTGTGCGGTGTTGGCGCAGCGCTATGCGGCGCGCGAGGACAGTGCAGAGCAGGCCAGCGTATCAGTGCGATGACACATAGTCGGCGTTGGCGAATGCCGGTGGCAAGGCGAACTGCTCGCGCAGGCGCCTGGCCTCGGCCGCAGGCGTCAGGCTGAACAGGCGCTTGAATTCGCGGTTGAACTGCGAGGCACTGGCATAGCCCACGGCATGGCTGGCCGCTTCGGCGCTGATGCCTTCGCGCACCATCAGCAGGCGCGCCTGGTGCAGCCGGGTGGATTTGACGTACTGCATCGGCGAGGTCTGGGTGATTGCCCGGAAATGACTGTGGAAGGTCGGCACGCTCATGCCGGCCTCGGCGGCCAATTGCGCCAGGTCCAGCGGCTGCGCGTAGGCACTGTGGATGCGCCGCAAGGCCCGGCCGATCTTGCCGAACTGCCCGCGCATGGCCAAGGCGGCGCGCATCGCCTCGCCCTGGGCGCCAGTAAGCACACGAAAGTACAGCTCACGCACTAGCGCAGGGCCCAGCACCGCCGCTTCCAGCGGCTGCCCCAGGGCCTCGAGCAGGCGCAGCACCGTGGCGCGAAAGGCGTCGTCCATGGGGCTGGACATCATGCTCAGCGGCGCTTGGGCAGGTGCCGGAGCCTGGTGCTGTTCGAGTTGCACCAGCAGGTCGGCGGCCAGTTGGAAATCCAGATGCAGGTACAGGGCCAGCAAGGGGTGCTCGGCGCTGGCTTCGGTTTCCATGGTGAAGGGCACCGGCACTGCCACGGCTAGGTAGTGCTGCTCGTCGTAGAGGTAGAGCCGGTCGCCGAAGTAGCCCCGCTTGCGGCCTTGGCAGACGATCACGATGCCGGGGTCGTACAGCACCGGCGTGCGCGCCAACGGACGGTCCGAGCGCAGGATACGCACGTCGGGCAGGGCGGTGAGGTTGTAGCCCTCCTGAGGGGCCTGGGCCAGCAGTTGGCTGACCATGCGCTGTTGCAAGGACATCGATGTCTCTGATGGGCTCATAGGAATAGGCAATAAAAGTAGTCTCTTGAGCCTGACGCCAGAGCTAATCAAAGAATATCGTACAGTTCTCATTCATTGGAGCGAGAACGTAGGCATGTCATCCAGCAAACTCATTCTCATCACTGGCGTCAGCAGCGGGTTTGGCCGGGCCTTGGCCCTCGAAGCACTTCAGGTCGGGCATCGGGTGGTCGGTACGGTACGTAGCGAGCAGGCGCGCCAGGACTTCGCAGCGTTGCACCCGGCGAACGCCATCGGCCGGGTGCTCGATGTGACCGACTTCGCCGCGATCGATACGCTGGTGGCCGATATCGAAGCAAACATCGGCGCCATCGATGTACTGGTCAACAACGCAGGGTATGGGCACGAAGGCATTCTCGAAGAGTCCTCTCTGGACGAGATGCGCCGCCAGTTCGAAGTGAACGTATTCGGCCCGGTGGCCATGACCAAGGCGGTGTTGCCTTTCATGCGTACACGTCGGCGCGGGCACATCCTCAACATCACCTCCATGGGCGGCTTCATCACGATGCCGGGCATCGCCTACTACTGCGGCAGCAAGTTCGCCCTGGAAGGCATTTCCGAGGTGCTGGGCAAGGAGGTAAGTGCGTTCGGTATCCACGTTACGGCTGTTGCGCCGGGGTCGTTCCGCACCGATTGGGCAGGGCGCTCGATGGCCCGTACGGAACGTTCCATCGCCGATTACGACGCGCTGTTCGACCCCATCCGCAGTGCCCGCGAGGCCAAGAGCGGCAAGCAGCTGGGCGACCCGGTGAAGGCTGCTCGGGCGATGCTGGCGGTGATCGGCAGCGAGCAGCCGCCTGCGCATTTGTTGCTGGGTAGCGATGCGCTGGGCTTGGTGAGGGCGAAGCTGGAGGCGATGGAGGAGGAGATTGCGAGGTGGGAGGACGTTAGCCGTTCGACGGATGGGTGAGGGTGCCATTGCTGGCCTATTCGCGGGCAAGCCCGCTCCTACAGGATTCGCGCAGTACCTGTAGGAGCGGGCTTGCCCGCGAAGACGCCGGTAAGGCCAGCATAAAAAAGCCCCGCAAGCGCAAGCCCGCGGGGCAAGTGGGGTTGGGGGAGGGATCCAACCGACCGGAGTTACCGATATCTCAACGCGCGCTGGCCACCGTCTCAGGCTGCCAGCCGCCACCCAGGGCCTTGTAGATCGAGACCATGCCGCGGTACAGCTCGATCTCGCCCTGGGCCTGGGCATCCTCGGCGCCCAGCTTCTCGCGCTCGGCGTCGAGCAGCACCAGGTAGTCCACCGTGCCTTCGCGGTAGCGGATCGACGCCAGGTCTGCCGCCTTTCGGCTGGCATCGCTCTGGCGCATCAGCGCCAGCAGGCGCTGCTGGCGCTTGCCGTAGTCGCTGAAGGCGTTGGACGACTCTTCCAGTGCCAGCAATACCTGCTGCTCGTAGTTGGCCAGCGCACCGTCGGCATCGGCCTTGGCGCCGCGCAAGCGAGCCCGCACGCTGCCCAGGTCGAAGGCTGCCCAGGTGATGCTGGGGCCCAGGCCCCAGGCGTTGGCGGCCGAGGAGCCGATCTGCGAGCCGCGCGCGGCAGTGAAGCCGAGGAAACCGCTCAGGCTGACCCGTGGGAACAGGTCGGCGGTGGCCACGCCGACATTGGCGGTGGCGGCGGCCAGCTGGCGCTCGGCGCTGCGGATGTCCGGGCGGCGGCGCAGCAGCTCGCCCGGGTCGCCCACTGGCAGTGCCTTGTCGATGGCCGGCAACTGCTTGGGCGAAAGGTCCACGCTCAAGCTGTCCGGGCGCTCGCCCAGCAAGGTGGCGATACGGTTGCGCGAACGCACCTGCTCGGCCTGCAGCTGCGGCACGGTGGCCTCCACTGCGGCCAGGCGGGCATCGGCGCGTACTACGTCAAGCTCGTTGCCCACGCCGGTATCACGCAGGGTCACGGTGATGCTGCGCGAATCCTGCTGGGTCTTGAGGTTGGCCAGGGCGATCTTCTCGCGCAGCTGGGCACCGCGCAGTTGACCGTAGGCATCCACCAGTTCAGCGATCAGGCTCACTTGCAGTTGTTGCAGGTCGGCTTCGGCAGCGTCTTCCTGAGCCTTGCTGGCCTCGATCTGACGTTGGATACGGCCGAACAGGTCGACTTCCCAGGCCATGTCCAGGCCCAGGTCGTAGCGCTCGCTGTTGACCCGGCTCTCGGTCTGGCCAGGAATCTGCCCTCTGCCGATCTCGCTGCTGGCGCGGCTGGTGACCACCGGCAGGTCGTCGTTGGACACGTCATCGCGGATCGCCCGCGCCGCCTTCAGGCGGGCGAAGGCCACTTGCAGGTCACGGTTGCCTTGCAGGGAGGCCTGCACCAACTGGTCCAGCACCGGGTCGTCGAACTGCTTCCACCAGGTACCTTCGAAGCGGCTGCGGTCCAGGGCTTTGACTGGCGCTTCGCTGTCGAAGCGCGCCGCCTGGGTTTGCGGGCTCTGGTAGTCCGGGCCTACTGCACAGGCCGCCAGGGCCAGTGCCAGCAGGCTAGGGGTCAAGGGTTTGAGCAGGTTCATGCATGGTTCTCCAGCGAAGGCGCGCGTTCGGCCTTGCGGGCTTCGCGGCGTTCGACGAAACGGCGGATCAGGAAGAAGAACACCGGGGTCAGGAACAGGCCGAATATCGTCACGCCGATCATCCCCGAGAACACCGCCACACCCATGGCATGACGCATCTCGGCACCGGCACCGGAGGAGAACACCAGCGGTACCACGCCCATGATGAAGGCAATCGAGGTCATCAGGATCGGGCGCAGACGCAGGCGGCACGCCTCCAGCACCGCAGCCAGCGGGTCGAGGCCCTCGGCTTGTTTATCCTTGGCGAACTCGACGATCAGGATCGCGTTCTTACAGGCCAAGCCCACCAATACGATCAAGCCGATCTGGGTGAAGATGTTGTTGTCACTGCCGGCGATGATCACGCCGGTGATGGCCGACAGCAGGGTCATCGGTACGATCAGGATCACCGCCAGCGGCAGGCTCCAGCTTTCGTACTGGGCAGCCAGCACCAGGAAGGCCAGCAGTACGCAGAGCGGGAAGACCAACAGTGCGGTGTTACCCGAGAGGATCTGCTGGTAGGTCAGGTCGGTCCACTCGTAGGTCATGCCGTTGGGCAGTTCCTCTTTCAGCAGTTTCTCGATCGCAGCCTCCGCCTGGCCGGAGCTGTAGCCTGGGGCTGCGGCACCGTTGATCTCGGCGGTGATATAGCCGTTGTAGTGCATGACCCGGTCAGGGCCGGAGGTGTCGCTGACCTTCAGGAAGGTCGCCAGCGGAATCATCTCGCCCAGGTTGTTGCGCACCTTCAGCTGGCCGATCTGCTCGGCATCGAGGCGGAACTGCTGTTCAGCCTGGACGTTGACCTGGTAGGTGCGGCCAAAGCGGTTGAAGTCGTTGGTATACAGCGAGCCCAGGTAGACCTGCAGGGTGTCGAAGATATCGTTGATCGCCACGCCGTGGGTCTTGGCCTTTTCCCGGTCGATGGCAGCATCGACCTGCGGCACGTTGACCTGGTAGCTGGTGAACAGGTTCGCCAGCTCCGGCACGCTATGGCTCTTGGCGATGATGTTCTGGGTTTCCTTGTACAGCGCCTCGTAGCCCAGGTTGCCGCGGTCCTCGATCTGCAGGCGGAAACCGCCGATGGTGCCCATGCCCTGTACTGGCGGCGGTGGGAAGATCGCGATGTAGGCGTCCTGGATGTCGGCGAACTTGGCATTGAGCGCTGCGGCGATCGCTGCTGCCGACTGGCTCGGATCCTTACGCTCATCGAACGGCTTGAGCGGGGTGAATACGATGCCGCTGTTGGGGCTGTTGGTGAAACCGTTGATCGACAGGCCCGGGAAGGCTACCGAGTCGGCAACGCCCGGTTGCTCCAGGGCGATTTCGCTCATCTTCTTGATGACCGCTTCGGTGCGGTCGAGGCTGGCCGCGTCCGGCAGTTGGGCGAAGGCCACCAGGTACTGCTTGTCCTGGGCCGGCACGAAGCCGGTCGGGGTGGACGAGAAGCCCAGGTAGGTCAGGCCCATCAAGCCGGCATACACGAACAGGGCGATGCCGCTGGAGCGGATGACCCGGCGCACGCCGCCGACGTAGTTGTTGCTGGCACGGTCGAAGAAGCGGTTGAACGGGGCGAACAGCCAGCCGCCGAACAGCTTCTCGAGAATGCGCGAGAAGCGGTCCTTCGGTGCGTGGTGGTCCTTGAGCAGCACGGCGGCCAGGGCCGGCGACAAGGTCAGCGAGTTGAACGCCGAGATCACGGTGGAAATGGCGATGGTCAGGGCGAACTGCTTGTAGAACTGCCCGGTAAGGCCGGAGATGAACGCCGCCGGCACGAACACGGCGCACAGCACCAGCGCGGTGGCGACGATCGGGCCGGTCACCTCGCCCATGGCTTTCTGCGTGGCCTCCAGCGGGTTGAGGCCTAGGCCGATGTTACGTTCGACGTTCTCCACCACGACGATGGCGTCGTCCACCACGATACCGATCGCCAATACCAGTCCGAATAGCGACAGAGCGTTGAGCGAGAAACCGAACAGGTGCATGACCGCGAAGGTACCGATCAGCGACACCGGCACCGCCAGCAGCGGGATGATCGAGGCGCGCCAGGTCTGCAGGAACAGGATCACCACCAGCACCACCAGCACCAGGGCTTCGAACAGGGTGTGCACCACCGCTTCGATCGAGCCGCGGACGAACACGGTTGGGTCATAGACGATGCTGTAGTCCATACCTTGCGGGAAATCTTTCTTCAGCTCTGCCATCTTCGCCCGCACTTCATCGGAGATCTCGATGGCATTCGAGCCTGGGCGCTGGAAGATTGGAATGGCCACGGCCGGCTGGTTGTTCAGCAGCGAGCGCAGGGCGTACTGGCTGGAGCCGAGCTCGACCCGGGCGATGTCCTTCAGGCGGGTGATTTCGCCATCGGCACCGGCACGCACGATGATGTTCTCGAACTCTTCCTCGTTGACCAGGCGGCCCTGGGTGTTGATCGACAGCTGGAAGCTGGTGCTGCCTGGCGCGGGCGGTGCGCCCAGCTGGCCGGCGGCTACCTGGCGGTTCTGCTCGCGAATGGCGTTGACCACGTCGCTGGCGGTGAGGTTGCGCGAAGCGGTCTTGTTCGGGTCGAGCCAGACCCGCAGCGAGTAGTCGCCCATGCCGAACAGCTGCACGTCGCCCACGCCGCCCAGGCGGGCCAGTTCATCCTTGATGTTGAGGATGGCGTAGTTGGACAGGTAGAGCATGTCGTAGCGGTTATCCGGCGAGGTCAGGTGCACGACCATGGTCAGGTCGGGCGAGGCCTTGTCGACGGTGATACCGATACGGGTGACTTCCTCGGGCAGCTTGGGCTGGGTCCGGGTCACGCGGTTCTGCACCTGCACCTGCGCGTTGTCCAGGTCGGTGCCCAGGGCGAAGGTGATGGTCAGGGTCAGCTTGCCATCAGCGGTGGACTGCGAGGACATGTACAGCATGTTCTCCACACCGGTGATGGCCTGCTCGAGCGGTGCGGCGACGGTTTCGCCGATCACCTTGGGGTTGGCGCCGGGGAAGTTGGCGCGTACCACTACGGTGGGCGGCACTACTTCCGGGTATTCGCTGATCGGTAGCTGGAACAGCGAGATGGAACCGGCGATCAGCAGCACGAGCGAAAGCACGGCGGCGAAGATCGGCCGGGTGATGAAGAATTTAGAGAAGTTCATCGGTGTTGTCCCTTAACCGCGCGGTGCTTGAGCACTGGCGACTTTCACACTGGGGCCGACCACACGCTTGGCCTGGATGCTGGCTTCGAGGGCCTGGCGCTGCTGGGCGAGGGTGGCGAGGGTCTGTTCGCTGGCCATCGGGGTTTCCTCAGGCGTGACCGGCGAGCCTGGGCGCACGCGCTGCAAGCCCTTGACCACGATGCGGTCTTCCTTGTTCAGGCCGCTGCGCACGATACGCAGGCCTTCGAGTTTCGGGCCCAGCTCGACGGCGCGGTAGGTCGCGTTGTTGTTCTGGTCCATGACCAGCACGAACTTCTTGCCAAGGTCGGTGCCGACCGCTTCGTCGTTGATCAGCACGGCGTTGTAGGTGGCGCTGCCGACCAGCTTCAGGCGGGCATACAGGCCGGGGGTGAACTGGCCGTCGCGGTTGTCGAACACGGCGCGGCCACGGATGGTGCCGGTGCGCGGGTTGACCTGGTTGTCGACGAAGTTCATCTGGCCCAGGTGCGGGTTGCCGGTTTCGTTGCTCAGGCCCAGGTACACCGGGGTGGTCTGGCCGCGCTGGCCTTGGCGGGCGAGCTGGGTGTACTTGAGGTACACGCGCTCGTCGGCGTCGAAGTAGGCGTAGACCTTGTCGGTGGAAACCACGCTGGTCAGCGGGGTGACATCGGCGCTGACGATGTTGCCGGCGGTGTAGTCGGCGCGGCTGACGCGGCCGCTGATCGGCGAGGTGACGCGGGTGAAGCTCAGGTTCAGGCGGGCCAGGTCCAGTTGGGCCTGGATCGCGTCGACACCGGCGCGGGCTTCGGAAGCGGCGCTGCTGCGCGACTCGGCCAGTTCTGCGGAGATGGCGTTGCTGTCACGCAGGCGCTCACCGCGGCGGGCTTCGTTGGCACTGCGAATGGCGGTGGCCTTGGCCTGTTGCAGTTGGGCTTCGAGGCGGCGTACTTCAGCCTGGAACGGGCGCGGGTCGATCTGGAACAGCAGGTCGCCTTTTTTGACCTGGGCACCTTCGGTGAAGGCTACCAGGTCGATCTGGCCGGAGACCCGTGGGCGCACCTCGACGGTTTCCGGCGCCTCGAGGCGGCCGGTGAACTCGTCCCATTCATTGATTGGCTGCTCGATCACCTTGGCCACACTGACCTTGGGCGCGGCGGGAGCCTGCACGGCATCTGGGGTTCGACCGCACGCGCTCAGCACCACCACTGCCAAGGCAGCAAGGGGTAAGCGCAAAGGTTTGAGTGAATGATCCATGGAGAACTCCGCCAATGTATTAGTGATAGTGGGCGGATTCTGCTCGGCGTGCGCGCGGCGCACGAATCGAATGATGCGAAGGTTATTATCACGCGGAATGATATGTGCCCTTGCACCATCGATGGGCGCATATGAGCAGGGGCGGGCTGTCAACGGCGGCCCCTGTCACCGTGCGCCTTCGCAGGCCGCACCGTGACAGGGCCGTTCAGCAGGGCGGGATCAGCGGAAACCTTCGAGCACGATCTTGCCCTTGGCCTTGCCGCTTTCGATCAGGGCATGGGCACGACGCAGGTTGGCGGCGTTGATCGCGCCGAAGTGCTCGCCCAGGGTGGTTTTCAGCACGCCCTGGTCGACCAGCTTGGCCACCTGCTCCAGCAACGCGTGCTGCTTGATCATGTCGTCGGTTTGGTACAGCGAGCGGGTGAACATCAGTTCCCAGTGCAGCGACAGCGACTTGCGCTTGAGCGGCACCACGTCCAGGGTCGCCGGGTCATCGATCAGCGCCAGGCGGCCTTGCGGGCGCAGGGCTTCGATCAACTGCGCGAAGTGGCTGTCGGTGTGGGTGAGGCTGATGACCATGTCGACTTGGCCAATGCCGATGGCTTGCAGCTGGCTGACCAGCGGCTGGGTGTGGTCGATGACGTGGTGCGCGCCAAGGTCTTCGACCCACTGGCGGGTCTCGGTACGCGAGGCAGTGCCGATCACGGTCAGGCCGGTGAGCTGGCGGGCCAGCTGGGTGAGGATCGAACCCACGCCGCCGGCGGCGCCGACGATCAGCAGGCTTTGCCCCTGACCGCCACCCTGGACGACGCCCAGGCGGTCGAACAGCAGTTCCCAGGCGGTGATGGCGGTCAGCGGCAGCGCAGCAGCGCTTGCGGCATCGAGGCTGCGTGGCTTGTGACCGACGATGCGCTCATCCACCAGGTGCAGCTCGCTGTTGCTGCCGGGGCGGTCGATGGCGCCAGCGTAATAAACCTCGTCGCCGGGTTGGAACAGGGTCACCTGGGCGCCGACTTCACGCACGATGCCCACCGCATCCCAGCCCAGCACGCGCTGGGCAGTGCTGCCGGAGCCTGCGCGGATCTTGGTGTCCACCGGGTTGACGGAAATCGCCTGCACTTGCACCAGCAGGTCGCGTGGGCCAGGGGTAGGGCGGGGCAGTTCGCTGTCGAACAGGGCCTCGGGGTGGTCGATGGGCAGGCCGTGTTCGGTGAAGACGATGGCTTTCATGGGGGCTGGCTCCGTTGTGAAGTAGGAATGGAGCTAGGTTAGCGCTTGGGGTTTAGCTGAAAAACCAGGGAGTGGCAGGAAGACTTTCGGTATTTCTTTGAAAGTGAGGGCGGCAGTACCGGCCCTTTCGCGGGCAAGCCCGCGAAGAGGCCGGTGTTGCCAACTGCGCTGTCAGGCCGAAGGCGGCGGGAAATCCACCTCGGTCTGGGCAACGTTGTTCAGGTAGTTGGTCAAGGTCATCAACGTCACCTGGGCGATCACATCGACGATCCGCGCCTCGTCCAACCCGCCTTCGCGGGCCGCCGTCAACACCTCATCGCTGACTTGGCCACGGCTCAGGGTGACCGAGCGGGTGAACGCCGCCACCGGGCTCAAGGTACCGGCGCGAGCGGCCAGCACGTCGGCGGCGCTCAGCCCCGACTTGCCGCCCAGGAAGGTATGGGCGGCGGTGCAGTATTCGCAACCGTTCACTTCCGAGGCTGCCAGCGCTACTACTTCGCGCTCCTGCGCGGTAAGGCTGTTCTTGCCCAGCGCCTGGGCCAGGGCCAGGTAGCCGCCCAGGGCTGCCGGCGAGTGGGCCATGGTGGCGAAGGCGTTGGGGATAAAGCCCATGCCTTTTTCGATCCCTTGCAGGGCCGGGCGAGCGGCGTTCGGGGCTTGTTCGACAGTCAGTGCATTGAGACGGGTCATGATGTTTCTCCTGTTTGGGTAAAGGGCTTGTTGTTCAAGCTTGGGCACAGATTACCCAGGAGAATTTGCCTTTTGGGTTCGAATAATCCAACTTATGCGACTGATCGTCTAATCATGAGAACGCCATGGACCGCCTTGCCACGTTGCTCAGCCATTTCGCCTTCAGTGCCGATACCTTCCACCAAGGCAGCTTCTGTGGCCTGTCAGGGTATCCTGGCGACACCCAGGTGGGCCATGTCCACCTGCTGCGAGCAGGACGCCTGCGCTTCGAAGGGCCGGGCGGCCAGGCATCGGTAGTCGAGGAACCCAGCCTGATCCTGCTGGTGCGCCCCCAGGCCCATCGCTTGAGCGCGTACGAAGACGACCAGGCTGAACTGGTCTGCGCCACGTTGAATTTCATCGGAGGGCCGCACAACCCCCTGACGGCGGCCTTGCCTGACGTACTGATCAGCCCATTGAGCGCCCTGACCGGTCTACAGGCCAGTACCGATTGGCTGTTTGCCGAAGCCGAAAGCGACGAGTGTGGACGGGCGCTGGTGCTCAACCGCTTGTTCGAGCTGATGGTGATCCAACTCCTGCGCCAGTTGCTCAGCGATGGCAGCCTGGGCGCCGGCATGCTCGCGGGGCTGGCTGACAAGCGCCTGGCACGGGCGCTGGTAGCCATGCACGACGCGCCAGCTCAGAACTGGAGCGTGGAGGCGTTGGCAACCTTGGCGGGGATGTCTCGGGCAAGCTTCGCCGCGCATTTTCGGGCGGTGGTGGGTGACACGCCGGGGGATTACCTGGCGGGCTGGCGTGTGGGGCTGGCGCAGAAGCGCATTCGCGAAGGGCGTCCCTTGGCCTTGGTAGCGGATGAGGTGGGATACCAAAGCCCCTCGGCACTGGCGCGGGTGTTCCGGCGCCGGACGGGCATGAGCCCATCGGAATGGCGTGAAGGGAAAATCTAGGCTGGGCAGGCTCGGCCCTATCGCGGGGCAAGCCCGCTCCCACACGCAAAGTGCCGCCCCCCCCCCCCCCCCGGGGAGCGGGGGGGGGGGGGGGCCCCCCCCAAACCCCACCCAACCAAACAAAAAAA
>NZ_JBNNVR010000034.1:0-47953 GCF_050280645.1 Pseudomonas sp. NPDC089554 | reverse complement strand
AGTGAAGAAGCGCATACGGTGGATGCCTTGGCAGTCAGAGGCGATGAAAGACGTGGTAGCCTGCGAAAAGCTTTGGGGAGTCGGCAAACAGACTGTGATCCAGAGATCTCTGAATGGGGGAACCCAGCCAGCACAAGCTGGTTATCTTGTACTGAATACATAGGTGCAAGAGGCGAACCAGGGGAACTGAAACATCTAAGTACCCTGAGGAAAAGAAATCAACCGAGATTCCCTTAGTAGTGGCGAGCGAACGGGGACCAGCCCTTAAGTTGGTTTGAGATTAGTGGAACGCTCTGGAAAGTGCGGCCATAGTGGGTGATAGCCCCGTACACGAAAATCTCTTTCCAATGAAATCGAGTAGGACGGAGCACGAGAAACTTTGTCTGAACATGGGGGGACCATCCTCCAAGGCTAAATACTACTGACTGACCGATAGTGAACCAGTACCGTGAGGGAAAGGCGAAAAGAACCCCGGAGAGGGGAGTGAAATAGAACCTGAAACCGTATGCGTACAAGCAGTGGGAGCCTACTTTGTTAGGTGACTGCGTACCTTTTGTATAATGGGTCAGCGACTTATATTCAGTGGCGAGCTTAACCGAATAGGGGAGGCGTAGCGAAAGCGAGTCTTAATAGGGCGCTTTAGTCGCTGGGTATAGACCCGAAACCGGGCGATCTATCCATGGGCAGGTTGAAGGTTAGGTAACACTGACTGGAGGACCGAACCGACTACCGTTGAAAAGTTAGCGGATGACCTGTGGATCGGAGTGAAAGGCTAATCAAGCTCGGAGATAGCTGGTTCTCCTCGAAAGCTATTTAGGTAGCGCCTCATGTATCACTGCTGGGGGTAGAGCACTGTTTCGGCTAGGGGGTCATCCCGACTTACCAAACCGATGCAAACTCCGAATACCAGCAAGTGCCGAGCATGGGAGACACACGGCGGGTGCTAACGTCCGTCGTGAAAAGGGAAACAACCCAGACCGTCAGCTAAGGTCCCAAAGTCATGGTTAAGTGGGAAACGATGTGGGAAGGCTTAGACAGCTAGGAGGTTGGCTTAGAAGCAGCCACCCTTTAAAGAAAGCGTAATAGCTCACTAGTCGAGTCGGCCTGCGCGGAAGATGTAACGGGGCTCAAACCATGCACCGAAGCTACGGGTATCACCTCTGGTGATGCGGTAGAGGAGCGTTCTGTAAGCCTGTGAAGGTGAGTTGAGAAGCTTGCTGGAGGTATCAGAAGTGCGAATGCTGACATGAGTAACGACAATGCGAGTGAAAAACTCGCACGCCGAAAGACCAAGGTTTCCTGCGCAACGTTAATCGACGCAGGGTTAGTCGGTCCCTAAGGCGAGGCTGAAAAGCGTAGTCGATGGAAAACAGGTTAATATTCCTGTACTTCCAGTTATTGCGATGGAGGGACGGAGAAGGCTAGGCCAGCTTGGCGTTGGTTGTCCAAGTTTAAGGTGGTAGGCTGAGATCTTAGGCAAATCCGGGATCTCAAGGCCGAGAGCTGATGACGAGTGCTCTTTAGAGCGCGAAGTGGTTGATGCCATGCTTCCAAGAAAAGCTCCTAAGCTTCAGATAACTGGGAACCGTACCCCAAACCGACACAGGTGGTTAGGTAGAGAATACCAAGGCGCTTGAGAGAACTCGGGTGAAGGAACTAGGCAAAATGGCACCGTAACTTCGGGAGAAGGTGCGCCGGCGAGGGTGAAGGACTTGCTCCGTAAGCCCATGCCGGTCGAAGATACCAGGCCGCTGCGACTGTTTATTAAAAACACAGCACTCTGCAAACACGAAAGTGGACGTATAGGGTGTGACGCCTGCCCGGTGCCGGAAGGTTAATTGATGGGGTTAGCGCAAGCGAAGCTCTTGATCGAAGCCCCGGTAAACGGCGGCCGTAACTATAACGGTCCTAAGGTAGCGAAATTCCTTGTCGGGTAAGTTCCGACCTGCACGAATGGCGTAACGATGGCGGCGCTGTCTCCACCCGAGACTCAGTGAAATTGAAATCGCTGTGAAGATGCAGTGTATCCGCGGCTAGACGGAAAGACCCCGTGAACCTTTACTATAGCTTTGCACTGGACTTTGAGCTTGCTTGTGTAGGATAGGTGGGAGGCTTTGAAGTGGGGACGCCAGTTCTCATGGAGCCATCCTTGAAATACCACCCTGGCAACCTTGAGGTTCTAACTCAGGTCCGTGATCCGGATCGAGGACAGTGTATGGTGGGTAGTTTGACTGGGGCGGTCTCCTCCCAAAGAGTAACGGAGGAGTACGAAGGTGCGCTCAGACCGGTCGGAAATCGGTCGTAGAGTATAAAGGCAAAAGCGCGCTTGACTGCGAGACAGACACGTCGAGCAGGTACGAAAGTAGGTCTTAGTGATCCGGTGGTTCTGTATGGAAGGGCCATCGCTCAACGGATAAAAGGTACTCCGGGGATAACAGGCTGATACCGCCCAAGAGTTCATATCGACGGCGGTGTTTGGCACCTCGATGTCGGCTCATCACATCCTGGGGCTGAAGCCGGTCCCAAGGGTATGGCTGTTCGCCATTTAAAGTGGTACGCGAGCTGGGTTTAGAACGTCGTGAGACAGTTCGGTCCCTATCTGCCGTGGACGTTTGAGATTTGAGAGGGGCTGCTCCTAGTACGAGAGGACCGGAGTGGACGAACCTCTGGTGTTCCGGTTGTCACGCCAGTGGCATTGCCGGGTAGCTATGTTCGGAAGAGATAACCGCTGAAAGCATCTAAGCGGGAAACTTGCCTCAAGATGAGATCTCACTGGGATCTTGAATCCCCTAAAGGGCCGTCGAAGACTACGACGTTGATAGGTTGGGTGTGTAAGCGCTGTGAGGCGTTGAGCTAACCAATACTAATTGCCCGTGAGGCTTGACCATATAACACCCAAGCAATTTGAGCGCACGACGCCAAATTGTGGTGGTGAAGACGAAACAGCCGAAGATTCGTAGCCTCACAAATTCACATATCCGAATGCAGCCCAGCGTGTTCATTGAACAGGCCAGGCCACAGAATTTCTTGACGACCATAGAGCATTGGAACCACCTGATCCCATCCCGAACTCAGCAGTGAAACGATGCATCGCCGATGGTAGTGTGGGGTTTCCCCATGTGAGAGTAGGTCATCGTCAAGATTCATTTCGCAAAACCCCTATCTGCGCGAGCAGGTAGGGGTTTTGTCTTTTCCGGGGTACGGATTTCTTTCCCACAGAAGAATGCGCGCGGTCGCACAGTACCTCGCACTGCTGCCAAGCGATCCCCGTGATATGTTTCCCTCTCAGATCCAATCGCTTTCAGAGAGCGCGCAATGGCTTACAGCACTTCACTTCCCCCTGGCTTCATGATCGTCCACGGCAACCGCCTGGATGACCTGCGCAGCCTGGTAGTGAGTTGGATGCGACGCTACCCGTTGGCCCCCTTGGAGAGCGAAATCGCCCTCGTCCAGAGCAACGGTATTGCCCAGTGGTTGAAGCTGGCCTTGGCCGAAGATCCGCAGGAAGGCGACCAGGGTGGTTGCGGTATCGCTGCTGCCATCGATGTGCAGTTGCCTGGCAGTTTCCTGTGGCAGCTGTACCGGCGTGTGCTGGGGCGCGACGAAATTCCTGAAGTCTCTCTACTCGACAAGGCTCCGCTGACCTGGCGCTTGATGCGGCTGCTGCCTGAACTGATCGACCGCCCGCACTTCCAGCCCCTGAAGCGCTTTCTCACCGATGACAGCGACCTGCGCAAGCGTTACCAGCTCGCCGAGCGCTTGGCCGATCTGTTCGACCAATACCAGGTCTACCGCGCAGACTGGCTTAAGGACTGGGCAACCGGTGATCATGTGCTCAACACCGCCCGCAATGAGCGTAAACCACTGGCGCCTGACAACTGCTGGCAGGCTGAACTGTGGAAGGCATTGCTCGAGGACGTAGGCGAGGCCGGTATGGCGCAAAGCCGAGCAGGTGTGCACCAACGCTTCGTCGAGCGCATCGCCACCCTTGAACAGGCCCCATCAGGGCTGCCCTCGAGGGTTATCGTGTTCGGTATTTCTTCACTGCCGGCACAAGCCCTGGAAGCCCTGGCGGGCCTTGCTCGCTTCAGCCAAGTGTTGCTATGCGTGCACAACCCTTGCCGCCACCACTGGGCGGATATCGTCGCCGACAAAGATCTGCTCCGCCATCAGTACAAGCGTCAGCAACGCAAGCAAGGCATGCCCCTGCAGCTGGATGACGAGGCGATGCACCAACATGCCCACCCATTGCTCGCCGCCTGGGGCAAGCAGGGCCGTGACTACATTAACTTGCTCGACAGCTATGACGATCCGGATAGCTACAGCGGCGTCTTCAGCGACGGTCGCATCGATTATTTCAACAGCGAGACACCTGGCACGCTGCTCAACCAATTACAGGACGATATTCTCGAACTACGTCCTCTGTCGGAAACGCGTGAGCAATGGCCAATGGTCGACCCGACCAAGGACCGCTCGGTACGGTTCCACATCGCCCACAGCCCCCAGCGCGAAGTGGAGATTCTCCACGACCAATTGCTGGCCCGCTTCAGTGCCGACCCGACGCTTCGTCCTCGGGATGTCATCGTCATGCTTCCGGCGATCGACGACTACGCACCGCATATCCGCGCCGTATTCGGGCAGCTTGAACGTACGGACCCGCGCTACATCCCCTTCACCCTCACCGACCAGGGCCAGCGAGGTCGCGACCCGCTGCTGATTGCCCTGGAACATCTGCTCAAGCTGCCCGACAGCCGCTTCGCCGTCAGCGAAGTGCTCGACTTGCTGGACGTCCCTGCAATACGCGCTCGCTTCGCGATTCAAGAGAGCGACCTGCCAACCCTGCATCGCTGGATCGAAGGCGCCGGTATCCGTTGGGGGCTCAGTGCCGAACAACGTGCCAGCCTGTGCCTGCCAAAGGGGCTTGAGCAGAACAGTTGGCGTTTTGGCGTACGGCGCATGCTGCTCGGTTACGCAGTCGGCGTGGGTGAAGGCTACGACGACATCGAGCCCTACGATGAAATTGGTGGCCTAGACGCCGCGCTGATCGGCCCACTAGTGGCCCTGCTGGATGCGTTGGATATCGCCTGCCGGACGCTCGCACAACCTGCGACTGCCACTGAATGGGGCGCCCGTTTGCACGCGCTGCTACAGGTGTTTTTCCTGGCTGAAAGCGAGCACGACGAACTGCTTCTGGTGCAGTTGCAAGACTTGCGCGACACCTGGCTCGAAACCTGTGAAACCGTTGGTTTGCATGATCTGTTGCCGCTCACTGTGGTACGTGAAGCCTGGCTCGCGGGGCTTGATCAAGGCAAGTTGTCCCAGCGCTTCCTGGCCGGTTCGGTGAACTTCTGTACCCTCATGCCCATGCGTGCCATTCCGTTCCGCGTGGTATGCCTGCTGGGCATGAACGATGGCGATTACCCTCGCGCGCAACAACCCCTCGATTTCGACTTGATGGCCAGTGACTACCGCCCTGGCGATCGCTCTCGGCGTGAGGACGACCGTTACCTGTTGCTCGAGGCACTGCTGTCGGCACGTGACCAGCTGTATGTGAGCTGGGTTGGGCGAAGCATTCGAGACAACAGTGAGCGACCGGCTTCTGTACTGATCGGCCAATTGCGCGACCATCTGGCTAGCGGCTGGAAACTGCTGGGGGCCAAGGCTGGGCAGCGTGAGGATGCAGGCCAGCAACTGCTCCATGCCCTTACCCAGGAGCACCCCTTGCAACCGTTCAGCCAGCGTTATTTCCAGAAAGGTAGTGCGTTGTTCAGCTACGCCCATGAATGGCAGGTGTTGCATTTTCCTGCCGAGGCTGCACCTGTTGCTGCGGGCGACCTGGAGCCATATAGCAGCGATGAGCCCCTAAGCCTGAGCCAACTACAGGACTTCCTGCGTAATCCCGTCCGGCATTTCTTCACCCAGCGCCTGAAGGTGTTCTTCGAAACCCTGGAGGCTCCTACTCCCGACGAAGAACCCTTCGTGCTCGATGCCCTGCAACGCTACAGCCTGAGCGAACAACTGCTTACTGCCGCGCTGGCTGAGCCAGACAACGCCGAGCAAGCCTTGAGAGGACAGGCGCGTCGACTGCAGGCCTGTGGCCTGCTGCCCCTGGCGGGCTTCGGCGAGAGCCTGCAGATCGAGTTGACCCAGCCGCTACCCGATCTCCTACAGCGTCATCGCCAATTGCTGGCCCGTTGGCCGGAAGTGGTCGAGGGGGCGCTGCCGATACATTTCGAGCACGGCGCCTTGTGCCTCGAGGGTTGGTTGGGGCGTGTCCACCAAGGCGAAAGCCCGGGGCTGTTGAGTATTACCACGTTGCCCAACAGCCTTGGCGTCGGGCGCAACGGCCTCAAGTGGCACCGCCTGATTCCTGCCTGGGTGATGCACCTTGCGGCATGTGCATCAGGTTACCCATTGCACAGTGCCCTGGTGGCCAGCGACCTGACATTGCTGCTTGAGCCTTTGCCCCGGGACCAGGCAGGCGAGCTGCTGAAGGATCTGCTGGTGGCCCGCCACGCCGCGATGAACGCGCCATTACCGGTCGCTACCAAGACTGCATTCGCCTGGCTGGCACAGCAGGACCCGGAGAAGGCCATGGTCGCTGCGCAGCGCGCCTACGAAGGGGACGGGCAGAACAGCTTCGGTGAGCGCAGCGAAAGCCTGGCATTGGTCCGCCAATTTGGCGACTTCGCGGCCCTGGTTGCCGACGAAACCTTCGAAGGCTGGTGTGAAACCTTGTACCGCCCGCTGTTCGCCGCTCCCTGGCGAACCATCGCTAACCCGGAGGATGGGCAATGATCCAGGCTCGTCCCTTGGCGCTGCGCTTTCCCCTGCACGGCAGCCAGCTGATCGAGGCCAGTGCCGGTACTGGTAAGACCTTCACCATCTCGGCCCTTTATCTGCGTCTGATCCTCGGCCACGGAGGTGAGCAAGGCTTCTCTCGCGAGTTGTTGCCGCCGCAGATCCTGGTAGTGACCTTCACCGATGCTGCCACCAAAGAGCTGCGTGAACGCATCCGTGGGCGCCTCGCCGAGGCCGCGCGGTTCTTCCGGGGCGAACTGGACGACGCCGATCCGCTGTTGCACCTGTTGCGTGCCGATTACCCCGCCGAGCACTGGGCGCGCTGTGCAAGCCGCCTGGAAATTGCCGTGCAGTGGATGGACGAGGCGGCAGTGTCGACCATCCACGGCTGGTGCCAGCGCATGTTGCGCGAGCATGCTTTCGACAGCGGCAGCCTGTTTACCCAGACCCTGGAAACGGACCACAGCGAGCTGCTGGGCCAGGTCATGCGCGACTACTGGCGGCGCTTCTGCTACGGCATGCGTGGAGAGGCCTTGGCGTGGGTGCGTAGCCATTGGGTGAGCCCTGGTGCATTGCTGCCACGGATTCGACCGCTGTTTGGCCGGGTCGATGCCGCCCAGCACGAGGTCTCTCCTGATGCCCTGATCGATGAGGCCTTGCAGCAACGTGCCTCGCAACTTGAACAGCTCAAGGCGCCCTGGTCGCGATGGGCGGATGAGCTGCAGGGTATCTGCAACGCTGCCGTGGCCGCCAAGCAGGCCGATGGCCGCAAGCTTCAGGCGCGCTACTTCGAACCCTGGTTCGACAAACTGCGCGCATGGGCGAGCGACGAACAGGCCGTGGAGCTGGAGCTGGGCACTGGCTTCACACGCCTGACACCTAGCGGCATGGCTGAAGCCTGGAAGTTGGGAGCGCCACCAGACCACCCGGCCTTGGATGCCATGCAAGCCCTGCCGTCGCAGTTGAACAGCCTGCCAGGGCCCGATGTGCAGGTGCTCGAGCACGCCGCTGCCTGGGTGTCGGCTCGCTTCGAGGTGGAGAAACGTCGGCGCGCCGAGATGGGCTTCGATGACATGCTGCTGCGCCTGGAACACGCGTTGTCCGGTGAGGCCGGTGAGCGCCTGGCCGGGCTTATCCGTGAGCAGTTCCCGGTCGCATTGATCGATGAATTCCAGGATACCGACCCCGTCCAATACGGGATCTTCGAGCGCATCTACAAGATCACCGAGAACAACCCGCAAACCGGGCTGTTCATGATCGGCGACCCGAAGCAGGCGATCTACGCCTTCCGCGGGGCCGATATCTTCACCTACCTGGCGGCGCGGCGTGCCACCGCGGGGCGTTTGCACAGCCTGGATACCAACTATCGCTCCAGCCAGGCGATGGTCGAGGCCGTCAACCGGGTGTTCTTGCAAGCCGAGGCGCGTGCCGAAGGGCGGGGAGCCTTCCTGTTTCGCGAGGCGGGCGACAACCCGTTGCCGTTCGTCGACGTCCGGGCCAAGGGGCGCAGCGAACACCTGGTGGTCGACGGCCAGCCATGTGCTGCCTTGCAGTGCTGGCAGTTGCCCAGTGAAGAGCCGGTTTCCAGTACCCACTACCGTCAACAGATGGCCGCCAGCTGTGCAAGCCATATAGTGGCCTTGCTCAATGGTGGGCAGCGCCAGCTCACAGGTTTCAGCCGCGATGGTGTGCTCACTGCGTGCATGCCGTCGGACATTGCCATCCTCGTGCGCGACGGCCGTGAGGCCCAACTGGTTCGTGCCGAACTGACTGCGCGCGATGTCCGCAGCGTCTACCTGTCGGACAAGGATTCCGTGTTCGCTTCGCAGGAAGCCCACGACTTGCTGGCTTGGCTCAAGGCCTGCGCCGAACCGGACAACGAACGCCTGCTCAAGGCCGCCCTGGCCAGCCTGACCCTCGACCTGCCTTTGCTCGAATTGGAACGACTGAACCAGGATGAGAGGGTTTGGGAGGCGTGGGTCATGCGTTTCCGTCTGTACCGCGAGACCTGGCAGCGCCAAGGCGTATTGCCGATGCTGCGGCGCTTGCTGCACGACTTCCAGTTGCCACGCACGCTGATAGGCCGCAGCGATGGCGAGCGGGTGCTGACCAACCTGCTCCACCTGGCCGAACTGCTGCAACAAGCCGCTGGCGAGTTGGATGGCGAGCAGGCGTTGATCCGCCACCTGGCCGATCAGTTGGCTGGCTCCGGGCTGGCAGGGGACGAGCAAATCCTGCGCCTGGAAAGTGACGAGCAATTGGTTAAGGTGGTGACCATCCACAAGTCCAAGGGCCTGGAGTATCCGCTGGTCTACCTGCCATTCATCTGCACCAGCAAACCGGTGGATGGCCAGCGTCTGCCGCTGGCCTGGCATGACAGTGAGGGGCGCGCCCACCTGACTCTCACCCCAGGCGAAGAGGAAATCGCACGTGCCGACGATGAGCGCCTGGCCGAAGACCTGCGGCTACTCTACGTCGCTCTTACTCGGGCCAAGCATGCCTGCTGGTTGGGGGTCGCGGACCTCAAGCGGGGTAGCCAGAAGGTGTCTCAGTTGCACCGTAGCGCGCTGGGCTACCTGCTTGGCGGCGGTGAGCCGCTGGCGACATCCGGGCAACTCGCGCAATGGCTGCAAGCCCTGCGCGGCGACTACGACAGCATTGTGTGCATGGCTCTGCCAGAGGCCACCGCGCAGCGCTATATCGCAGCCGATGACGGCGCTGAGCTGTTACCTGCGCGCAAGCCTCGCCGTGCGGCATCGGAACAATGGTGGATCGCTTCGTACAGCGCCTTGCGCATTGGCGAGCAAACCCTCGGTGCCGACAGCTCCCAGGCCCAGCAACTGCTGGATGACGAGGGCCATGATGGCCAACTGGCGAGTGAGCGGGTGGCCCAGGGGGGGGATATCCATCGCTTTCCCCGTGGCCCAAACCCCGGCACCTTCCTCCATGGCCTGCTGGAGTGGGCGGGGCGTGAAGGTTTTGCCGAGGTGAGTGCGCAGCCCGCGCTGATCGAGCATACGATAGGCCAGCGTTGTAACCGCCGTGACTGGACCGGCTGGATTCCCGCCCTGACCCAATGGTTGCAGCAACTGCTGGACCAGCCCATGGCAGTGACTGCAGGGGGGCAGACGCTCAGGCTTACGCAGCTACGGCACTATCAGGTCGAGATGGAGTTCTGGTTCGCCAGCCACAAGGTGGATGCGGTGCGCCTCGATCAACTGGTCACCCGAGCGACACATGGCGGCGCAGCGCGGCCGGCGGCCCTGGCAACCCAGCTCAACGGCATGTTCAAGGGCTTCATCGACTTGGCTTTCGAGCTGGATGGCCGCTACTACGTGGCGGACTACAAGTCCAACTGGCTCGGCCCCGATGACCAGGCCTACAGTGCCCCGGCCATGGAGCAGGCGATCCTCGAGCATCGCTACGACCTGCAGTACGTGCTCTACCTGCTGGCCCTGCATCGCCAACTGCGTGCACGCCTACCCGATTACGACTACGACCGCCATATCGGCGGTGCCTTTTTCATATTCCTGCGGGGTATTGGCAGCGCAGGCCATGGCTTGACCTTCGCGAGGCCGCCACGGGCATTGATCGAGCAGCTCGATGCGCTGTTCCGGGGCGCGGCAGAGCCCGCACAGCAAGACCTGTTTGCCGGAGCCGCTCCATGAGCCGAAGCCTTGATGACCTGTTGCCCACCGCTTTGCAAGCCGAGCAGCTTGCAACCCTGGCACCGTTGCGTAGCAACCAGGACCTGCTGGTACTGCTCGACCGCTGGGTCGAGCGTGGCTGGCTGCGCGCGTTGGACCGTGCGTTCGTGAACTTCCTCGAGGAGCGAGTGCCGGGCAGCGACCCTTTGCTGTTGCTGGCCGCTGCCCTGGCCAGCCATCAGCTGGGCCATGGCCATGTCTGCCTGGACCTCGGGCAGACCCTGGCCGAGCCGGACTTCGCCTTGTCACTACCCCCGGAAGGTGATGCCTTGGCTGGGCCGTTATTATTGCCTTCGCAACTGCTCGTCGGCCTTGACCTCGAAACCTGGCGCCAGCGCATCGCGGGTAGCGCCCTGGTGGCCCTTGGCGATGCGCCGGGGCAGGGCGCACGCCCGCTGGTGCTCAGTGGCCTGCGTCTGTACCTGCGCCGCTACTGGCGTTACGAGCGACGTATCGACGCTATCTTGCACCAACGTCTGCAAACGCAGCAGGCGATCGGCGCCGACCTGTCGATGCGCTTGGTGCAGTTGTTCCAGGAAGGCGCCCCTGGCGACCAGATCGATTGGCAAAAGCTCGCCTGCGCCCTGGCCACCCGTGCGGCCTTCAGCATCGTCACGGGTGGCCCCGGCACTGGCAAGACCACTACCGTGGTGCGTTTGCTGGCCCTGTTGCAGGCACCGGCGGTTGAGCAAGGCCGCCCCTTGCGAATTCGCCTGGCAGCACCGACCGGCAAGGCTGCCGCGCGCTTGACCGAGTCCATTGGCCAGCAGGTCGAGCGCCTTCAGGTGGGTAGCGATGTCCGCGCGCAGATCCCTACTGAGGTCAGTACTGTTCACCGCTTGCTGGGCAGCCGCCCAGGGTCGCGGCATTTCCGTCATCATGCCGGTAACCCGCTGCCGTTGGATGTGCTGGTGGTGGACGAAGCGTCGATGATCGACCTGGAAATGATGGCCAACCTGCTAGACGCGCTGCCACCACGCGCGCGCCTGGTGCTTCTGGGCGATAAAGACCAGCTGGCTTCGGTAGAGGCCGGTGCGGTGCTCGGCGACCTGTGTCGCGATGCAGAGGAGGGCCGCTATTCACCGGCCACCCAGGCATGGCTCGAGCAGGTGGGCGGGCAATCGCTGTCGGCAAGTGGCCTGCAGCCCGGTGATGAGCGCCTCAACCCCTTGGCCCAGCAGGTGGTGATGCTGCGTCACTCGCGACGCTTCGGCGAGGGCAGTGGCATCGGCCAGCTGGCGCGGCTGGTCAATCGCCAGCAGGTCCAGGCCGCCCGTGACCTGCTCAGCCTCCCGCCCGCCGATGTGTTTGCGCTGTCGTTGCGTAACGAGCAGGACCGGGCGTTCGACCGCTTCCTGTTGGATGGCCTCAACCAAGGGCCTGAAGGGCCGCAAGGCTATCGCCATTACCTGCGCAGTATTGGCCGGTTGCGTCCGGCCCCGGGTACGCTTATCGACGACCCGCGCTGGGAGCAGTGGGCTGGCGAAGTGCTGCGTAGCTTCGAAGACTTCCAGTTGCTGTGCGCGGTGCGCAAGGGGCCTTGGGGCGTGGAAGGGTTGAACGAGCGCGTGGCGCGTGTGCTCGGCACCGCCGGGCTGATCGACGCCCAGCAGCCCTGGTACGAAGGGCGGCCGGTCCTGGTCACTCGCAATGATTACGGCTTGGGCTTGATGAACGGCGATATCGGGATTGCCCTGCGCTTGCCTGACGAGCAAGGCGAGCCGTTGCTGCGGGTTGCCTTTCCACGCAACGATGGCTCAGGCGGGGTACGTTTCGTCCTGCCCAGCAGACTGAGCGAGGTTGAAACGGTGTTCGCAATGACGGTGCACAAGTCCCAGGGCTCGGAGTTCAGCCATACCGCCTTGGTGCTGCCCGATGCGCTTAACCCGGTACTGACCAAGGAGTTGGTCTATACCGGCATCACCCGCGCCAAGCACTGTTTCAGCCTGATCGAACCTAGGGTTGGAGTGTTCGAGGAGGCGGTCTCGCGCAAGGTGCGACGGATTTCCGGCCTTATGCTTGAGTGCGGGAGATAAACGTCAATACCTTGGCAGTAAGGCCTTGTGCTATCGTGCGGAATATCTGAGCGTAAGTTGAGAGATTTCCCACATGACGGTGGCTGTCTCGCCTAAGCGGCGTAAAGCGGGCGGTATGCTTGCCCTGTGGCTGGCCGCCCTGTTGACCCTCGCCGGGCCCTCTTGGGCGAACGACCCCGTGAGTGCAGCCCAGGCCCAGGAGCGTGCCAAGGCCGTGACCCAGGTGGTGCTTGGCATCTTGAGTTATGCCCGCTGGCCTGTGGCGCCTGTGCCTTTGCGGCTATGCCTGGTAGGCCCCACCGAATATGCCGACGACCTGATCAAAGGCAACGTGCAGAGCTCCGGGCAGCCGTTGCAGGTGCGGCGGCTATTGGCTGACGATGGGCAACTGGTCGGAGCCTGCGATGCCGTCTATATCGGCAAGCTCGACCAAAGCCAGCGCGAGCGGCTGTTCCAGACGCTCAACGGGCACCCGGTGCTGAGCATCAGCGAGTCCGACGACCTCTGCACGGTCGGCAGCCTGTTCTGCCTGCGGGTTGCCGACCAGCAGGTGACCTTCGACGTGAACCTCGACTCGGTGGCGCGTAGCGGCGTGCGTATCCACCCCAGCGTGCTGCAGTTGTCGCGGCGCAGGGCGGTGCAGCCGTGAAGCTCACGGGTAAGCGCGTGGTGCGACCAACTTTGCGCAGCGTGCTCGGCAGCGGTCACTTGAGCGTGGCGTTGCTGGCCGCAGGCTTGGTAGGAATCTCCCTCACGCTGCTTGGCGTACTGGCGTTGCGGGCGTACGCCAACCAGAACCTGGACCTGATCGCCCGCTCCATCACCTATACCGTCGAGGCGGCGGTGGTATTCGACGACAGCCCGGCGGCCAACGAGGTGTTGGCGCTGATAGCCGCCAGGGAAGAAGTTGCCGACGCCAAGGTGTTCAATAACGACGGCGAGCAGTTGGCGCACTGGCAGCGTAACGACACTGGCCTGTTCGCACCGCTGCAGGCGCACTTGGCCAGTGCCCTGTTGGCCGAGCCGATCAATCTGCCAATTCTTCATCAACAGCAGCAGGTCGGGCATATCGAACTGGTAGGCCAAGGCGGCAGCCTGCTGCGGTTCCTGCTCAGTGGGGTGGCGGGTGTGCTGCTGTGCACCCTGCTTAGCGCCGCGGTGGCGCTGTACCTGTCGCGGCGATTGTTCGGCGATATCGTACGTCCCTTGCGCAGCCTGGCCAGCGTCGCCCATGCTGCGCGCCGCGAGCGCAGCTTTGACCGGCGAGTGCCGCAAGCCCGTATCGCCGAGCTCAACGAGCTGGGCAACGACTTCAATGCCCTGCTCGATGAACTGGAGGTGTGGCAAAGCCACCTGGAGAGCGAGAACGCCACCCTGGCGCACCAGGCCAGCCACGACAGCCTTACCGGCCTGCCCAACCGTGCGTTCTTCGAGGGGCGGCTAAACCGCAGCCTACGTAATGCCGCCCGGCAGCAGGACCAACTGGCCTTGCTGTTCCTCGACAGCGATCACTTCAAACAGGTCAACGACACCTATGGTCACGCCGTGGGTGATGAAGTGCTGATCAACGTTGCCAGTCGTATTCGCGCACAGTTGCGCGAGCACGACCTGGTGGCGCGCCTGGGTGGCGACGAGTTCGCCGTACTGCTCACCCCCTTGCATGCACGGGAAGATGCCCAGCGTATTGCCGAGAAGATCGTCGCCAGCATGAAGCTGCCGATAACCCTGGACGATGGCAGCACCCTGAAGACCTCGCTAAGTGTCGGGGTCGCCTATTACCCAGACGATGGCCATGACTCAGCCAGTCTGTTCAATGCCGCCGACGCGGCGATGTACCAGGCCAAGCGCAAGCGCCGTGGCCATTGGCAAATGGCACAGCCGGAGCGCTTTGCCACAAATAAAAGCGAAGGAGCTGAACCGTGATACACCTTTTTCCCCGCCTGCGTTTCCCGCTGTTGACCTTGCTACTGGCCCTGCTGGTCCTGGGTGGCTGCCAAAGCGTGCCGCCCAAGGGGCTGACTGCCGAGCAGATTGCCGTGCTCAAGCGCGAAGGCTTCACTGCGAACGATGAGGGCTGGGCATTCGACCTGTCTGGCAAGGTGCTGTTCGGCAGCGACCTGGACAGCCTGAACGGTGAGAGCCAAGCCATCGTCGAACGTATCGGCAAGGCCTTGCTGTCGGTGAACATCCAGCAGGTGCGGGTGGATGGTCACACTGATGCCTCGGGCAAGGCGAGCTACAACCAGCAGCTCTCCGAGCGCCGGGCGCAGAGTGTGGCCCAGGCCTTGATCGGTGTCGGCATGCAACCCCAGAACATCCACACCCGCGGGCTGGGCAGCAGCAAGCCAGTGGCGGACAACCGCACCAGCGCCGGGCGCACGGAAAACCGTCGGGTGTCGATCGTGGTGGCGTCGAGCTGACCTACGCCCTCAGTCTCCCGAAAAGCGCATCGTGCGGCTCTGCCCCATCAACAACGGCGCATTCGCCTCGGTCACGTCGCGAATGTAGTCCCACAGCAAAGTGATGCGCTTGAGTTTGCGCAGGTCTTCGCGGCAGTACATCCAGAACTGCCGCGTCACCTCCACCTGCTCGGGCAGCACCGTCACCAGCCGCTCATCCTGCGCCGCCAGGAAGCACGGCAATATTGCCAGCCCACGCCCCTGCAAGGCCGCCGTGTACTGGGCGATCACGCTGGTGCTGCGCAGGTGGGCGTTGGCGTTGGGGATGAGGTTGGCCAGATATAAAAGCTCGGAACTGAACGCCAGGTCGTCGACATAGCTGATGAAGGGGTGGCGCACCAGGTCGGCTACTTCGCGGATCGGCTCGTGGCTGTCGAGGTAGTCCTGGGTCGCATACAACCGCAGGCGGTAGTCGCACAGCTTGCAGCACACATAAGGCCCATGCTCGGGGCGCTCCAGAGCGATGACGATGTCTGCCTCGCGCTTGGACAGGCTGATGAAGTGCGGCAGCGGCAGGATATCGACGGAAATCGCCGGGTAGGCGTCGACGAAGTGGCTCAGTTGCGGGGTGACGAAAAAGCTGCCGAAGCCCTCGGTGCACCCCATGCGCACATGCCCCGACAGCGCCACGCCAGAGCCTGAAACCTGCTCGCAGGCCATGTGCAGGGTGCTTTCGATCGACTCGGCATAGCCCAGCAGGCGCTGCCCCTCGGCGGTCAGTACGAAACCGTTGGTCCGGGATTTTTCGAACAGCAATGTGCCTAGCGCGCTTTCCAGCGAGCTGATGCGTCGCGACACCGTGGTGTAGTCCACCGCCAGGCGCTTGGCCGCGCTGCTGGCCTTGCGGGTGCGGGCCACTTCGAGGAAGAACTTCAGGTCGTCCCAGTTCAGCGAGCCGAGGGAGGGCAGGTCTTTTTGCATGTTGATCCGGTTTTTTTGTGCGTTCTTGTTGGATGTTTGCATATCTATACTCGAAGCAAGCCCCAAGGCGCCAGCCATGGCGCCGTTCGCGTCCCGACAATAATTCCAAGGAGAACGCAGATGAACGCACCCCACACCCCCGACCAGGCCAAGGTCGAGCAGGTCAAGCTGCTGATCGACGGCCAGTGGGTCGAGTCCCAGACCACCGAATGGCGCGACATCGTCAACCCGGCCACCCAGCAGGTGCTGGCGCGGGTGCCCTTCGCCACCGTCGAGGAAGTGGATGCCGCCGTGGCTGCCGCCCAGCGCGCCTTCAAGACCTGGCGTGACACCCCGATCGGCGCGCGCATGCGCATCATGCTCAAGCTCCAGGCGTTGATCCGCGAACACACCAAGCGCATCGCCCAGACCCTCAGCGCCGAACAGGGCAAGACCCTGGCCGATGCCGAAGGGGATATTTTCCGCGGCCTGGAAGTGGTCGAGCATGCCGCCTCCATCGGCACCCTGCAGATGGGCGAGTTCGCCGAGAACGTCGCCGGTGGCGTCGATACCTACACCCTGCGCCAGCCGATCGGCGTATGCGCCGGCATCACCCCGTTCAACTTCCCGGCGATGATCCCGCTGTGGATGTTCCCGATGGCCATCGTCACCGGCAACACCTTCGTATTGAAACCTTCGGAGCAGGACCCACTGTCCACCATGATGCTGGTGGAGCTGGCGCTGGAAGCCGGCGTTCCGGCCGGCGTGCTCAACGTGGTACATGGCGGCAAGCAGGTGGTCGATGCCATCTGCACCCACCAGGACATCAAGGCGATTTCCTTCGTCGGCTCCACTGAAGTGGGCACCCACGTCTATAACCTGGCCAGCCAGCACGGCAAGCGCGTGCAGTCGATGATGGGCGCGAAAAACCACGCCGTGGTGCTGCCGGACGCCAACCGCACGCAAACCGTCAACGCCCTGGTCGGTGCCGCTTTCGGCGCGGCCGGTCAGCGCTGCATGGCCACCTCGGTGGCGGTGCTGGTGGGCAAGGCCCGCGAATGGCTGCCGGATATCAAGGAAGCGGCTAGTAAGCTCAAGGTGAACGCGGGTAGCGAGCCGGGCACCGATGTGGGCCCGGTGGTTTCCAAACGCGCCAAGGAGCGTGTGCTGGGGCTGATCGAAAGCGGCATCAAGGAAGGCGCCAAGCTCGAACTGGACGGCCGTGACGTGAAAGTGCCGGGCTACGAGCAAGGCAACTTCGTCGGCCCGACCCTGTTCTCGGGCGTGACCACCGACATGCAGGTGTATACCCAGGAAATCTTCGGCCCGGTGCTGGTGACTCTGGAAGTCGACACCCTCGACGAGGCCATCGCCCTGGTCAACGCCAACCCGTTCGGCAATGGCACCGGCCTGTTCACCCAAAGCGGCGCGGCGGCACGCAAGTTCCAGAGCGAAATCGACATTGGCCAGGTGGGTATCAACATTCCGATCCCGGTGCCGGTGCCGTTCTTCAGCTTCACCGGCTCCCGTGGCTCCAAGCTCGGCGACCTTGGCCCATACGGCAAGCAGGTGGTGCAGTTCTACACCCAGACCAAGACCGTCACTGCCCGCTGGTTCGACGACGAAAGCGTGAACGATGGCGTGAACACCACCATCAGCCTGCGCTAAGGAGACCGCCATGCGAATCGCATTCATCGGCCTGGGCAACATGGGCGCACCCATGGCCCGCAACCTGATCAAGGCCGGTCACCAACTGAACCTGTTCGACCTGAACAAAACCGTGTTGGCCGAGCTCGCCGAACTGGGCGGGCAGGTCAGCACCTCGCCCAGGGACGCGGCGGCCAACAGCGAGCTGGTGATCACCATGCTGCCGGCGGCAGCCCATGTGCGTGGCGTGTACCTAGACGAAGAAACCGGCGTGCTGGCGGGTATCCGCCCCGGCACCCCGACCGTGGATTGCAGCACCATCGACCCGCAGACCGCGTGCGAGGTGTCCAAGGCTGCTGCGGCCAAGGGTGTGGATATGGGCGATGCGCCGGTGTCCGGGGGGACCGGCGGCGCGGCGGCGGGCACCCTGACCTTCATGGTCGGCGCCAGTGCCGAGCTGTTCGCGGCGTTGAAGCCGGTGCTCGAGCAGATGGGCCGCAACATCGTGCATTGCGGCGAGGTGGGTACTGGGCAGATCGCCAAGATCTGCAACAACCTGCTGCTGGGGATCTCGATGATCGGTGTGTCCGAGGCCATGGCCCTGGGCAATGCACTGGGCATCGACACCAAGGTGCTGGCGGGCATCATCAACAGCTCGACCGGGCGTTGCTGGAGTTCGGACACCTACAACCCGTGGCCGGGCATCATCGAGACTGCTCCCGCATCGCGTGGGTATACCGGTGGGTTTGGCGCCGAGTTGATGCTCAAAGACCTGGGGCTGGCTACTGAGGCGGCGCGTCAGGCGCACCAGCCGGTGATCTTGGGGGCCGTGGCCCAGCAGCTGTACCAGGCCATGAGCCTGCGTGGTGATGGCGGCAAGGATTTCTCGGCGATCGTCGAGGGTTACTGCAAGAAGGATTGACGAGCGAGGACTTCATCGCGGGGCGGGCGGCCTTTCCTCTGTAACTGCGCACCAGAAGAGAAGGGCGCCCGTACTGCGATGTTTTTTGAGCGTTAGGTAGGCAAAGGGGGGAGGTAATGCATGAAAATACCTAATCCTAAAAGGCCGATGAACAATGTAATGTGCGCAATGCCTAGGGTAATGAGTATCCGCCTGAGGTTTAAAGGTAAGCTATTGATTTCATTAACGTCTATTAGTTTTCTTCGGGCGTAAAGCCTAGGGGTTATGACTGCGGCTGAAATGTTGTTTAGTCGCAATACTTTTCCGATCAAGCCAGCGTGCAGCCATAGCCTTTTCTCACCCGTTATCATTTCGCAATTTGGTAGCAAGCTTTCGATGTGCTCGACTTTACGGTGGGCTGTATATATCGTTATTGCCAAGTCCAAGTACATTAAGATCGTGAGGGACAAGCCGTACACTAAAAATATTAAATGCACGGTTGTCATTTTCTTACTGCCTCATAGAGAAGCTCTCCAACTATAGATCCTCCTTCACTCCCCAGTTTGCCGCCTACCACACCCCCTGCTGTACCGCCGAATATCCCGCAAGCGAGTGCTCCGGGTCCTCCCGTTGCTACGCCAAAAACCACACTGCAGGCTCCACCCAATAAAAGTTTTCCAACGAATGCCCCAGCAGTTGAACTTACTATGCCCACGGATAATGAGCCAATCTCGACGTACTGTGTCTTTTTGCATTCCTCCTCGCGTCCGAGCGCACAAGCCTTATGAATTTCTAAACCCGTAGCTGCCACGTCTAATGCGATCCCTACATACGTTCCGTTCTTGATCAGGTTAGCAGCCTTCGCCACCCCGGAAACCTTGTTGGAATACCCTGCAATCTCACCCGTATGCAAATAGCTCTTCGTGGAGATCCCTAACGTCCTTTTGATCGAACCCTTGTTTCTTAGACCGGAACCGTACGCCGCCATCTTGCCCAGTTGCTCGTCCAGCCTCATGAACAAAGCTGAGCGCTTGGCATAGAACTGATCCCGGCTACCGGTCGCCCCCGATCCAAGATACTGCTGATGCAGTTTCTCGATATCCATCAGCGTCGCTTCGATCGCCTTCAGATGCGTGCTCCACCCTTCACTGACCACGCCCGCGCCCATGGATGCATGCGCAATCAGGCTTTTCAGGGTTTCGAAGTTATCCAGGAAAAAGTTATCCACACCCTGGCCGTTACGCATCAGCCCCATGTGCACGATGGTCGCCTGCCTCATCATCCAGGCCTCCTGGCTGGTGCAGGACGCCGTGGTGGGGTCGCCGAGGATGATGAGTTCACCGCTACGGACTACCGTATTGGCAATGTGCGCATTCAGCACATCGAATTTTTCCAGCGCGTGACCGGTGAGCGCCAGGTCAGATTTCAGCCGGTGATAGTTTTGCAGCTTGAGGTTGAGGTATGCGCGGGCTTCAGACATGGCAGCATCCTCACGCGTACTTTCTATTGCCAATTCGGTCCCAGCCGCCGGCAATATGGCCGCCGCCACTGCCATCGAGGCGCCGCTGCTGGGTGTAAATGGTCTTGATCCGGCCGTAGTTGAGTTGCACCACTTCCAGCGGTACTCCTGTGTCCACGCTCTGCGAGTACTCGGCGATGATCACTTCTTCAAGGGTGACTTCGAAGTATTTGAGTTTTTCACCGCCTGCGCGGCAGAGGGCGAGTTTCACCTCTTTCAGATGTAGGCCCGTGCAGCTGGCCTCCATCAGTTTGCAACTTGCACTGTCGAGGTATTTGGTGAACGTGAAGTTGGTCACTGAGGTGCGGCCTGATGTCGCCCCGCCTGCGGAACTTGCCGTAGCAGAGGTGCTTTGGCTGACGCCAAAGTCGTAACCCAGCACTTCAATCCATTGAGTGTATTTTTCGTCCAGTGCTTCGCCTGGAATACTGTCGATCTGAATGTACGCGTCGAAAGCCATGCTTATCTTTCCCTGACAATTGTTCTGGTGGGGCAACGCTGCCCGACGATTCGGTCGAGCGGTGCAGCCTAGGTCTGGGAAAGTGTTGGGGCAATACGTTATGGAGCGAGGAGCGCAATTCAGAAGCGGACTACAAGAGGAGGTATTAAAGCTGAAATTATCTGTTTCAGAAGATGTAACTGTGGGGTGAAAAATTGATGGTTTTTTTGATCTTTGGCTATCTGCACCAAACACTATGTTCAAGAAGATTAAGACCCTGCGGGAAGCTTCGTGTTCTCACAGGGCTTATATCGTGGTGCACAAAAAATCAGGCGAAGACGAAGTACTTGCGCACGGTCTCGACCACTTCCCAGGTGCCCTTCATCCCCGGCTCTATCACGAACACATCGCCGCCTTTGAGGTGCTTCGGCTCCTCGCCTTCCGGGGTGATGATGCAGTAACCCTCGAGGAAGTGGCAGAACTCCCACTTCTCGTAGTTGACCTCGAACTTGCCTGGGGTGCAGATCCAGGTGCCCATGATCTTGCTGCCGTCGGCCGACAGGTAGGCGTTGAGGTTGACCGTGTGCGGGTCGCCGCCGATGCGCTTCCATTTGGTGGCGTCGACCACCGGGGTCGGGCAGGTTTCACGCAGGACGGTGATGAAATCGGACATGGCAGGGCTCCAGTGGTGGGCTGTTTGACCTGTCACCTTAGGGGCTTGGCCCAGGTGGGAGTTGCCTGGGCTCGACGTCCATGTGCCTGAGCGCGCTATGCCAGGCCATTCACTTCCACGGTTGCATGGGCCAGTTCCTCATGCACCGCCAGCGCCTGGCGTACATGGTCGGCGTTCAGCTCTGCGGTGGTGGCGAGGCTGAGGATGCAGGCGTACTGGTCCTTGCCGACGCGCCACACGTGCAGGTCGGTGATTTCAGCAGGCACTGGCAGCTGCGCCACCACCTCGCGGATCTCCTCGACCACTGGCGCGTCCATTTCGGCGTCCAGCAGTACGCGGCTGGTGTCGCGCAGCAGGCCCTTGGCCCAGATCGCCACCAGCAATGCGCCAAGCAGGCCCATCACCGGGTCGAGCCAGTCTGCGCCCCACACCTTGCCCGCGACCAGGGCGACGATCGCCAGCAGCGATGTCGCGGCGTCGGCGAGCACGTGCAGGTAGGCCGAGCGCAGGTTCAGGTCCTGGTGGTGGGCGTGGTCGTGGCCATGTGCGTGACCATGGGAGTGGCTGTGATCGTGCGTGTGCTCGCCGCGCAGCAACCAGGCGCAGACGAGGTTTACCGCAAGGCCGATCACGGCGATGAGAATAGCCTCGTCATAGTGGATCGGCCCAGGCGCCAGCAGCCTTTGCACCGACTGGAAGGCCATGAGCCCGGCGACGCCGAGCAGCAACAGGGCACTCGAGTAGCCACCCAGGATCTCGACCTTCCAGGTGCCGAAGGCGAAGCGGCGGTCCTGCGCGTAGCGCCGTGCGGCGGCATAGGCCAGCAGCGACAGGCCCAGCGCCAGGGCATGGGAGCTCATGTGCCAGCCGTCGGCGAGCAGGGCCATGGAGTTGTATAACCAGCCGCCCGCGATTTCCGCCACCATCATCACCGCTGTGAGCACGACGGCCAGGCGTGTCTTGCGCTCCGCACCCAGGTTGCTGGTGTGGAATTCATGGCTGTGCAGCCATTTCTCAGGGGTGGCGGCTGTCATGGTTTATCATGCTCTTGTACGCATCGAAAATATACTATACCCCAGTATACCTATTGTCGTGAGAGGCGCCATGGCTCATACCCTGAAAAACAAGAAACCGCTGCTGACCCGGGTACGCAAGATCAAGGGCCAGGCCGCTGCACTGGAGACCGCGCTGGAGCAGGAAAAGGACTGCCTGGCGATTCTTCAGCAGATCGCCGCCGTGCGTGGTGCGGTCAACGGGCTGATGGCCGAGGTGATGGAAGGGCATGTGCGTGAGCACTTGGTTGCCGAGGGCCTGAGCCTGGAAGAGCGGCAGGAAGAGGCGGACAAGGTGGCGGCGTTGTTGCGCTCTTACCTGAAGTAGGCGGGTATACCCCTCCCCAGTACTTCATCCCCGAGTCTGCACTGGACCGTCGACATCGCCAGCGTGGCGAAACCATGGCGTTGACTGTCGTTACTCTCTGCCGGCATGGCACGGGCAATCCGTGCCTGAATGGGCGTAACTATTCCCACATATCGATCAGATTCGTCATGCGCGCGAAATTGAGCGGTCCGCTCGTCGCTTTGGTGTGGATAGTGTGTATTGCGTTCTGTTCTTTCACTTATTGGTGTGTACCATACACATTATCTGCCAAAGGATGGACCAATGCGCAGTAAGGACGTGATTCAGATGATCCGGGCCGAGGGTTGGTATGAGGTGGATGTGAAGGGAAGCCATCATCAATTCAAACATCCTTGGAGAAGGGGGAGGGTTACAGTCCCCCATCCTAAAAGTGAGCTGCCCAAGGGCACTGTGCATAGCATCTTGAAACAAGCCGGTTTGCGGTGATCGCACAGCTCACCCGCCAGCCTGGCAATCCATGGAGACAGTCAATGAAATTTCCCGTTGTGTTGCATAAAGACGCCGACTCGGACTACGGCGTGACCGTTCCTGATGTACCGGGTTGTTTCTCCGCCGGCGCAAGCGTCAGCCAGGCGCTGGAGAACGTACAGGAGGCGTTGGCGCTGCACTTCGAGGGCTTGGTGGCCGACTGCGAAGCGCTGCCGCAGGCTCATGAAGTGGATGTGCATGTGGCCAACCCTGATTTCGCCGGAGGTATCTGGGCCGTGGTGGATTTCGACGTGACGCCGTACCTCGGCAAGGCCGTGCGCTTCAATGCCACGTTGCCGGAGAACCTGTTGCAGCGGATCGACGAGAAGGTGAAACGCGATCATCGTTATGCCTCTCGTTCAGGGTTTCTGGCGTCGGCGGCGTTGCGGGAGTTGGCAATTGCGCATTGAAGTGATTTCCCGTCCCGCGGGGTTGTGAGCACGACGCCTACCACTGTGAGCGGGCTTGCCCGCGAAACGAACACCGCAGTGTATGACCAGGGCTTTGCCCTGGTTCGCGGGCAAGTCCGCTCCTACAGGTTCGTCGGCGGGGTACCTGTTACAGCGCATGCCGCGCCTTCCCTCGGTACACCCTCAGCACATCCGCCATCACCGCCAGCGCAATCTCCGCTGGCGACTTGCTACCCAGGTCCAGCCCGATGGGCATGTGCAGCCGCTCGATCTGCGCATCGTTCAGCCCACCGATGCGCCTCAGCCGCTCGGCACGGCGGGTGGAGGTGGTGGTCGAGCCCATCGCGCCGATATAGAACGCTGGGGTATGCACGGCCTCCATCAACGCCAGGTCGTCGATCTTCGGGTCGTGGGTCAATGCCACCACTGCCGTCGCCGCGTGGCAACCGCCAGCGGCGATGAACATCGACGGCAGCACGCGGTGCATCTGCACGCCGTCGAGGCTGATGTGCGCCATTTCCTCGCGTGGGTCGCAGGCGATCACCTCGCAGCCCAGGGTGCGGGCGATGTCGGCGCAGGCCTCGGCTACCGGCGATAGCCCTGCCAGCACCAGACGCAGGGCAGGGCCGATGTCGATGTGCACGGCGTCGTCCTGCTGGCGCACCCGGGCGCTACCCTGGTGGCTCTCGTGCAGGGCCAGTGCGCCGCTGCGTAGGCACACTCGGCGGGTCACCCGTTGCTGGCCGAGCAGGGCGGCGCGCAGCGCCTGGAGGTGTTCGAACCAGGCTGCGCTGGGTTGCCGATGCTCCACCAGCACCACCAATACCCCGCCACACGGCAGGCGCAGGCGTCGGCTCTGTTCCTGCCCGTCGCCGTAGCGCACCAATTGCGCGGCCTCACCGAACTCGCCACGGGCGAGGCTCTCCAGAAACTCCTCCTCCACACAGCCCCCCGACAACGAACCGACATACCCCTCGCTACCTCGGCTGACCAGCATCGCCCCCGGCGAGCGCGGCGCCGAGCCATAGGTGGACAGCACCGTGCATAACCAGATGGCCTGCCCGGCAGCGGCCCACTCCAGCGCCTTGTCGATCACTTGCAGGTCCAGGTGCCGCATGTTCGTTACCTCGCTCCAATCACATCGCCAACGCGCCTGCGCTGTGGCAGTGTTGCGCTATCAAGGGGGACCACCATGCAGACTCGCAAAACCGGCGTGCGCGCCCAGCAGGCCGACCGCACCAAGGACAGCATCCTCAAAGCCGCGGTGAAGATCTTCGCCAAGCACGGCTTCAGCGGCGGGCGGGTGGAGCAGATCTCCAAGCTGGCCAAGTCCAACGACCGGATGATCTATTACTACTTCGGCAGCAAGGAAAAGCTGTTCATCAGCGTGCTGGAGCACATCTACGCCAGCTTCAACCAGGCCGAGAGCAAGCTGCGCCTGGACCTCGCCGACCCTGAAGCCGCGCTGCGCCAGCTGGTGGCGTTCATCTGGGATTACTACGTGCGTCACCCGGAGTTCGTCACCCTGCTGTCCACCGAAAACCTGCACCAGGGCCAGCACGCGAAGAAGTCGCTGAACCTGCAAGCCTTGTCGGGCGAGGCGGTCGGCGTGTTGCGGCCGATCATCAAGGCGGGCCAGGCCCAGGGCCTTTTCCGCGATGACATCGACATCAAGCACGCCTATTTGATGATCGCCTCGCTCTGCTACTTCTATAACTCCAACCGCTACACCCTGAGCTCCTTCCTCGCCGAAGACCTGGGCAACCAGCGCGCCAAGGACGACTGGCTGCACTTCATCAGCGACCTGGTACTGCGCGGCCTGCGCCGCTGAGGCTCAATGGCTGCCAGGGTTGGCGCGCACCTGGGCGGCCTTGGCTTGCAGCCCTTGCCAGGCCGGCTGGTCGCTGGCGAAGCGCTGGCGCAGGTAGGCGGCAAGGTCGGCTACCTGGCGGTCCGACAGGCTGTCCTTGAAGCCGGGCATGTAGCCCAGGTCACGGGTCGCTGGGGTCGGGATGCCATGCAGCACTACGCGCAACAGGTTGTCTGGCAGGTCACTGTGCACGTTGCTGTTCACCGCCATCGACGGGCTCACGCCGAACAGCTTCGGCCCCGTGCCATCGCTGTGGCAGGCCTGGCAGGCGCCCTTGAACACTCGTTCGCCATTGCTGATCGACACCAGGGTATCCACCTGCGGCGCAGGCTTGCTGGCGAGCGTCTGTGGCTGGCCATCGAGGGACGTTAGGTAGTGGGCGATGGCGCGCACGTCGCTTTCCGGCAAGGTGGCCAGTTCGCTGACCACCGGGCCCATGGGGCCTGCGGCGACGCCGTGCTTGTCGGAGAAACCGGTGCTCAGGTAGGTGAACAGCTCGCTTTCGCTCCAGGGCGTGGCGGACTTGCCCAGGGCATTGAGCGCTGGCGCTTCCCAGCCATCTACCATGCCGCCGGCCAGGTAACTCTTGCCGGCTTTTTCGGCGCCCATCAGGTTGCGTGGCGAGTGGCAGGCAGTGCAGTGGCCCAGGCCATCGACCAGGTAGGCGCCGCGGTTCCATTGCTCGCTACGCTGCGGGTCGGGCTGGTACTCGCCCTGCTTGAGAAACAGCGCGTTCCAGCCCGCCATCAGCGGGCGCTGGTTGAACGGGAAGCTCATCTGGTTGGCCGGGGCCTCCTGGCGCACCGGGGTTTGCGACATCAGGTAGGCGTACAGCGCTTGCATGTCGCCATCGTTGATGTTGCGAAACGAGGTGTAGGGAAACGCGGGGTACAGGTGCTTGCCGTCGCGGCTGATGCCCTGGCGCATGGCGCGCTCGAAGGCGGCGAACGACCAGCGACCGATGCCGGTTTCCGGGTCGGGGGTGATGTTGGTGCTGTACAGCGTGCCGAATGGCGTTTCCATTGCCAGGCCGCCAGCGTTGACCTTGCCGCCGCTGACCGTGTGGCACACCGCGCAGTCGCCTGCCGCCGCCACCTGGCGCCCGCGTTCGAGCATCGCCGCCGACCAACTGTCTGCGCCGGGCGGGGTCACCGGGGCGATTTCAGCACGCCAGGGCAGGGCGGTGGCGGCCATGCCCAGCGCTGCACCGAACACCCCGGCCAGTGAGCCAAACCACCATTTCGAACGCTTGGGCTTGGCGTCTTCCGGCGGCGTCGTGCCGCCACTCGAGCCATTGCCACCGAGCGCCTCGCGCACCCGCTCGGCGGTAATCGGCAGCTCGCGAAAACGTATGCCGGTGGCGTCGAAGATGGCGTTGGCGATAGCCGCCGCGCTGGGCACCGAGGCCGACTCGCCGCTGCCCATCGGGGGCTCTTGCTGGCGCGGCAGCATGAGCACGTCGATATCCGGTACCTCGGGGAAGGTGAGGATCGGGTAGCCACCCCACTCTTGGCTGGCCACCTTGGACTCCTCGAAGCTCACCTGCTCCTTCAGCACGCGGCTGGTGGACTGGATCACGTTGCCGTGGATCTGGTGACGCACGCCTTCGGGGTTCACCATCATGCCCGCGTCATGGCCGATCACCACGCGGGTGACGGCCACCTCGCCGGTGCGTCGGTCCACTGCAACGTCCGCTACCCACGCGGCCCACGCTGCGCCGAAACCGGGGAACTTGCTATGGATGTAGCGCGCGTAGGCGAAGCCCCGGCCACGCAATACGTCGCCTTCAGCGGGTGCTTGCATGGGCTCGTTGTGCGGCTGCCAGCCGGCGCGTTCGGCGGTGGCTTTCACCAGGTCGATGGCGCGTGGGTCGCTGAGGTGCTTGAGGCGGTATTCCACTGGGTCCACGCCTGCCGCGAAGGCCAGCTCGTCGATGTACGACTCGTGGGCGAAGCTGTTGGGTAGGGCCGAGACGCCGCGCATCCACGAGGCCCGCACCAGCGGGGTCATGTCGTTGATGGTGACGCGCATGTGCTCGTAGTCGTAGGGCGGGATGGAGGTGCGGTCGCCCATCTCGAACAGGGCGGGCACTGGCTCCACTGCGCCGGTCAGCAGCAGCGCCAGGGTAGGGGCGCCGTTGGACGGGTAGCTGGTCTGGAAGTCGTAGGCAGCGACGGTGCCATCGGCGTTCAGCCCACCGTCGATCTCCATCAGTTGCGCGGTGCCCTTGGGCTCCCACACGTGCTCTTGCTCGCGGGTCAGTTGCACGCGGACCGGGCGTTGCACGGCGCGTGATAGCAGCAGCGCGTCGGCGCACACGTCGTCGGCGCAGTTGCGGCCATAGCAGCCAGCCGCTTCCATGCGGATGATCTCGATGCGCTCTTCCGGGCATTCCAGCAGCCAGGCGAGGTCGGCGCGCAGCAGGTGCGGGTTTTGCGTGCCGGACCAGACGCGGATTGGCCCGTCGGTGTAATCGGCCAGTGCGCAGGACGGGCCGATGGAGGCGTGCAACTGGTACGGCCACAGGTAGCTGCGGCTCAGGCGCTGGTTGGCGTTGGCGATGCCGGCGTCGACATCGCCCTGGTCCAGCACGGTGCGCTGGATGCGTGGGTTGTCGCGAATGGCCTGGGCCACGTCGGTGAGGTCGGGGAGCTTCGCAGTCCAGGGCCTCCAAGTGATTTTCAGTTCATGGGCGGCGCGAATGGCCTGCTCTTCGCGCTGGGCCACCACGCCGACGAAGTCGCGGATCACCACGACTGCGACGATGCCGGGAATGTGAGCGATAGAAGACTCATCCACAGCCAGCAAACTGTTGCCGACGAACTCGCCGCTGTCATGGCCCGCATAGGGCGGGCGGATCACCCGGCCATGCAGCATGTCGGGCAGGCGCATGTCGTGCACGTAGGTGAGCTCGCCGGTGGCCTTGCCGGGAATGTCCACACGCGCGGCGCTGCGGCCCACCAGGCGGTAGTCTTCGATGGCCTTGAGCGGGGCATCGCCGCTGATGCGCAGTTGGTAGCGCTCGCCACGCACCAAGTCGGCGAAGGGCAGGGCGCGACCATCACGGCTGCGCACGACGCCTTCTTCTATATGCAGTTCATCGCTGCCCAGGCGTTGCGCGGCCTGTTGCAGGAGGAAGCGACGGGCTTCGGCAGCGGCGTTGCGCAGGGGCACGGCGGAAATCTGCAAGGTGGCGCTGGCGATGGTCGCGCCCTGGTTTGGGGCGCGCTCGGTGTCGCCCAGCACCATGTGCACCTGGTCCATGCGCAGGTCCAGTTCTTCGGCGACGATCTGCGCGAGCGAGGTGCGGATGCCGGTGCCTAGGTCGACGTGGCCGTTGAAGGCATATACCTGGCCGTCGTCGTCGATCGCCAGGAACAGCGCCAGCTCCTTGTCTTTCACCACCGGGGTGACGCCCTTGGCCACGGGGCCGGAGGGTGGGGTGATGTCGTCGACGATAAGCAGCACGCCGGTCTTGGCCAGCAACTGGTCGCGGGTGGGAACCTGTTGAGAGTGGTTCATGCTTGTCTCCGGTACTCAGGCCTGGCGGCCAGCCGCGCGGCGCACGGCGCGCAGGATTTCGACGTGGGTGCCGCAGCGGCACAGGTTGCCCGACAGTTCGTTGCGGATCTGTTCGTCACTGGGGGTGGGAATGCGGTCGAGCAGGGCCTTGGCGGTCATGATCATGCCGTTCATGCAGTAGCCGCACTGCGCCGCCTGCTCATCGATGAACGCCTGTTGCACCGGGTGTGGCGCGGCCTTGCAGCCCAGGCCTTCGAGGGTGGTCACCTCGCGGCCCAGGGCGCCGGCCAGTGGGATCACGCAGGAACGCGCGGCCACGCCATCGATGATCACTGTGCAGGCGCCGCATTCGCCCAGGCCGCAGCCATATTTCGGGCCGTTCAGGCACAGGTCGTTGCGCAGCACCAGCAGCAGCGGGGTGTCGGGTTCGGCATCGACCGTGACGGTCTGGCCGTTGATTCGCAGGGTGAGGTCTTCTTGCATGGCTTGCTCATCTCCGGGGGCGCTACCAAAAGACTCAATCGGTGCGTCTTTTTCGGTAAGTGCTCACTACATGAAATGAGTAGGCAAGAAGCAGGCCAGGGGGATTTTGAGGAAAGCTTGGGGCCGCTACGCGCCCCCAGGGGGCAATCAGCCGGCAGCTTCGTCGCTGTCGATCATCTTGCGCAGCAGGAACAGGATCGCCACGCGCTCCCCGGCATTCAGGCTGCCCATGCTCAGTTCGCTGATCTGCCGGGCACAGGGAATCATCGCATCGAGCAATGCACCGCCCTCGGGCGTGAGCTCGACGATCACCTTGCGCCGGTCATCCGGGTCGGGCGAAAGCTGGATCAAGCCACGGGCCTTGAGGCGTTCGACGATGCCGCGAATGGTCGCCTGGTCCACCGCCGTGGCCTTGATCAGCTCGGCCTGGGAGCTCGGCCCATGGTCGCGCAGGGCGCACAGGGTGACGAACTGGATCGAGGTGAGCTGCGGGTCACAGGCCTGCTGCTGGAAGATCGCCGTGTGCCGCTGGTAGGCCTTGCGCAACAAGTGGCCGATCTGTTCGGTAACGTCGTAGGGCGTGGTGTCGAGTGGGGCGGGGGTAGGTTTTTTCGGCATGGGAGGGCTTGGGCTGTGTGGGTTGGGCTGGCCGGCCCCCGGTTGTGGAGCGCCCGGCCAGTATAACCAAGCCACGTTTCAGTGCTAGCGAGCTTTGGAAGCCTCGGGGAAGACCACGTCGCCGGCCATGACCACGGCCTGGTCGTCGAGGTAGATGTCGCAGTTGCGCAGCGGGATGTCCAGGTGGCATGGGGTTTTGCGCTTGCCGCCGACCTCGGTGTTGGGGCCGGTGGAGAACAGGAAGTTGCCGTAGAACGCACGGGCGTCCATGCACATGCCGTCGTTGCGGTCGTGCAGGCCCATGGCGGTCCACTGCGCGCGCGGTTGCAGGCCCCAGCCGATGTGCGAGATGCCGTACACCTCGGGGTCGTTGAAATACTTCATGTAGTCGCGCAGGTACTCGGCCTCGAAGCCGCCGTGAATGCCGGTGATGAAGCCCTTTTCGATCTCCAGGGTGATGCGCTCGCGGCAGTAGTTCTTGAACGGCAGCACGATATCGCCCACGTCCAGCACCAGCGTGCCTTCGGCGCTGTCTTCGTTCGGCCAGGTGAACAAGAAACCGCTGGGCCAGTGGTCCCAACGGCCCGGCTCGTCGGCGTAACCGTACTCGGTAACCGCTGGGTACTGGCCCAGCGGGGCGTGGAAGTCGCTGCCGGCCTTGGAGCGCACGTGCATGCTGCGGGCTTGCTTGAGCAGCACTTCAGACGCCAGCACGCGGCGCTTGTCGTCCTCGGTCGGCAGCATGCGCGCCAGCACTTCCGGGGGCTCCACCGCCAGCAGGATGCGCGTGCCGGTCTTGAGGATCTGCTCCTGCTCGGGGGAGTGCAGCAGCATCATGGTGTCGACGACCAGGTCGGCTGCCTCCAGCGCACGCTGTGCAGCGAGGTTGCCGGTGAGCGCAGTGTCGCCGCAGTAGGCGGTCATGTCGTTGCCCATGGCGGTGGGGTGGTTGAACGATGGCAGCTCCACGGCATAGACCTTGGCCTTCAGGCGCTGCGCGGCTTCCATGGCGGCACTCACCGTGCGCGGGTCGGAATAGTGGCTCTTGAGCACGGCCACGCTCTGGGTTTCGTCCACGCGGGACAGCTTGAGCACGTGCTCGAACATCTGGGTCAGTTCTGCGTTGCTAACCGGCATCGGTTCTCTCCTGAGCGCTGCACCACGGCGGTGCCTTGCGCTTCGTCTTGGTGCGAAGTAATAGTGTGTACACCCTATTTGTAGAATAAAAGCGCATCCATAAGCGGAGCGCAAGCACCGTCTTCAAACGTTACCCATCAACACATATGCCAAGAAATACGGTAACGGTAGGCCGTTCGTCGAGTTCAATCGGTTGTTTGAAAATATCTTAACCAAGGATCTTCACTTTAAAAAAATACAGTGCATACACTATAAAAACGTCGAGCGGGACCGCCGCTTGCGATCCGTCAGAACAAGAGGAGACACGCCCATGCGGGGTAAGCAGAAAATCGCGATCGTCGGTGCAGGGCTGGGTGGTGCCGCCGCCGCGACGTTGTTGCAGCAGGCAGGCTTCGATGTCGAAGTGTTCGAACAGGCGCCGGAGTTCACCCGGCTGGGCGCGGGCATTCACATCGGCCCGAACGTGATGAAGATCTTCCGGCGCATGGGCCTGGAGCAGAAGCTGGAGCTGATGAGCTCGCACCCAGACTTCTGGTTCAGCCGCGACGGCCAGACCGGCGACTACCTGTCGCGCATCCCGCTGGGCGAGTTCGCCCGCCGCGAGTACGGCGCCTCGTACATCACCATCCACCGCGGCGACCTGCATGCGTTGCAGATCGAGGCGATCAAGCCGGGCACCGTGCACTTCGGCAAGCGCCTGGAGAAGATCGTCGACGAGGGCGACCAGGTGCGCCTGGACTTCGCCGACGGCACCCACACCGTGGCCGATATCGTCATCGGCGCCGATGGCATCCATTCGAAAATTCGCGAAGAGCTGCTGGGCGTCGAAGCGCCTATCTACAGCGGCTGGGTCGCCCACCGCGCACTGATTCGCGGCGAGCAATTGAGGCAGCACGCCGATGTGTTCGAGGACTGCGTGAAGTGGTGGACGGACGATCGCCACATGATGGTCTACTACACCACCGGCAAGCGCGACGAGTACTACTTCGTCACCGGTGT
Organism: Pseudomonas sp. NPDC089554; assembly: GCF_050280645.1. Lineage (NCBI taxonomy): Bacteria > Pseudomonadati > Pseudomonadota > Gammaproteobacteria > Pseudomonadales > Pseudomonadaceae > Pseudomonas > Pseudomonas sp. NPDC089554. The sequence goes on along the minus strand of NZ_JBNNVR010000034.1, from coordinate 15,945 downwards.
ACCCCACGAAGCCTGGGACTTCCAAGGTCCTTACGTGGACAGCAACCAGGAAGAAATGCGGGCGGCCTTCGAGGGCTACCACCCCACCGTACAGAAGCTGATTGGCGCCACCGAGTCCATCACCAAGTGGCCGCTGCGCAACCGCAACCCGCTGCCGCTGTGGAGCCGTGGCCGCCTGGTGCTGCTGGGCGATGCCTGCCACCCGATGAAGCCGCACATGGCCCAGGGCGCGTGCATGGCCATCGAAGACGCCGCCATGCTCACCCGCTGCTTGCAGGAAGTCGGGCTGTCCGACCACCGCACTGCCTTCGCGCTCTATGAAGCCAACCGCAAGGAACGCGCCTCGCGGGTGCAGGCGGTGTCCAACGCCAACACCTTCCTCTACACCCAGGAAGACCCGGCCTGGGTCTACGGCTACGACTTGTACGGCCAGGAGCTGAAAAGCGGGGAGGCGGCATGAGCACCTTCGTCGAAGGGGGCAACGTCAACGCCAATGGCATCCGCCAGCACTACCTGCGCTATGGCGGCAAAGGCCCGGCGCTGATCCTGGTGCCGGGCATCACCAGCCCGGCGATCACCTGGGGCTTCGTCGCCGAGCGCCTGGGCCGTCACTTCGACACCTATGTGCTGGACGTGCGTGGCCGCGGCCTGTCGTCCACCGGCCCTGAACTGGACTACGGCACCGATGCCTGCGCAGCCGACATCCCGGCGTTCGCCCAGGCCCTGGGCCTCGAGGCCTATGACCTGGTCGGCCATTCGATGGGCGCGCGCTTCGCCATTCGCGCAGCCGCCCAAGGCGCGCCTGGCCTGAAACGCCTGGTGCTGGTGGACCCACCAGTGTCCGGCCCGGGCCGCCGTGAGTACCCCAGCAAGCTGCCGTGGTACGTCGACTCGATCCGCCAGGCCACTGTCGGCATGACCGGCGACGACATGCGCGCCTTCTGCGCGAGCTGGAGCGACGAGCAACTGCAACTGCGCGCCGAGTGGCTGCACACCTGCTATGAGCCGGCCATCGTGCGTGCTTTCGAGGACTTCCACACGGTGGACATCCACCAGTACCTGCCCGCCGTACGCCAGCCGGCGCTGCTGATGGTGGCTGGGCGCGGCGGGGTGATCCAGGCCCAGGACGTGGCCGAGATCCGCGAGCTGAAGCCGGATATCCAGGTCGTCCACGTCGACGACGCCGGCCACATGATTCCCTGGGATGACCTGGAAGGTTTCTTCGCCGCATTCGGCGATTTCCTCGGCCAACCCCTCGTTTGAAGGAGCGCAACATGACCAAGCTTTACCGTATCGGCCAGATCGTGCCGAGCTCGAACACCACCATGGAAACCGAGATCCCGGCGATGCTCACCGCACGCCAGGCCATTCGTCCCGAGCGTTTCACCTTCCACTCCGCGCGCATGCGCATGAAGCAGGTGAAGAAGGAAGAACTGGCGGCGATGGATGCCGAGTCCGACCGCTGCGCAGTGGAGCTGTCCGACGCCAAGGTCGATGTGCTGGGCTATGCCTGCCTGGTGGCGATCATGGCCATGGGGCTGGGCTACCACCGCCAATCGGAAAAACGCCTTCAGAAAGCCACCGCCGACAACGACGCCCTGGCCCCGGTGATCACCAGTGCCGGTGCCCTGGTAGAAGCCTTGCACGTGATGAAGGCCAAGCGCATCGCCATCGTCGCGCCGTACATGAAGCCGCTGACGGAGCTGGTGGTGAACTACATCCGCGAGGAAGGCTTCGAGGTGCAGGACTGGCGCGCTCTGGAAATTCCCGACAACCTCGCCGTGGCCCGCCATGACCCGGCCAACCTGCCTGCCATCGTGGCCGGCATGAACCTCGAAGGCGTCGATGTGATCGTGCTGTCGGCGTGCGTGCAGATGCAGTCGCTGCCCGCGGTCGCCAAGGTCGAGGCGCTGACCGGCAAGCCGGTGGTCACCGCAGCGATTGCCACCACCTACGCCATGCTCAAGGCGCTGGACCTGGAACCGGTCGTACCCGGTGCCGGTGCCCTGCTGTCGGGCGCGTACTGAAAAGCGGAGGTGAACATGAGCGACGCACAGAGCGCCAGCGACAACTACCAGGGCGTGTGGGGCCAGCGCATCGGCTTCGGCAAGAAGCCCGCCTTGCTGATGATCGACTTCATGAAGGGCTACACCACCCCCGGCGCGCCGTTGTACGCCGAAGGCGTGGTGACGGCCGTCGAACAGGCCGCCGGCCTGCTGGCACAAGCCCGCGAAAGCGGTACCCTGGTGGTGCACACCAACATTCGCTACCAGCCCGGGCATTTCGCCGATGGCGGCGTATGGGTACGCAAGGCGCCGGTCATGAAAGACATGGTCGAAGGCAACCCGCTGGCGGCTTTCTGTGCCGACGTGGCGCCCCGTACCGAGGAGACGGTCATCAGCAAGCAGTACGCCAGTGCGTTCTTCGGCACCAGCCTGGCCTCGCTGCTGCATGCCCAAGGTGTGGATACCGTGGTGTTGGCCGGCTGCTCCACCAGTGGCTGCATTCGCGCCACTGCGGTAGATGCCGTGCAGCATGGGTTCCGGACCATCGTGGTGCGCGAGTGCGTGGGTGACCGACACCACGCCCCGCACGAAGCCAACCTGTTCGACATCGACAGCAAGTACGGCGATGTCGTCAGCCGGCAGGAAGCCATGCAACACCTGGTGCGCCTGGCCGACTGAGCCTGCCACCTGCTGTACCCATAACTATCGAGGAACGGCGCGGGAAGCCCGTTCCCATCACCGCCCGCAGTAGGGGGCGGAACCACCCCGCAGGAGCGCTCGGGGTCTTGTGACGCTGCCCTGGATAGCCGCCTGTAGTTCATGGCGCTCCTGGAGCGTCGGAAACTGCTGGCCTAAAAACAACCACAAAGTCGCCGCCAGGAGACACACAATGCCAATTGCGAATGCAACCACGGTCCACAGCGATACCGACCATGGTACTCAAGCGCTTTACCGCAAGATCACATGGAGGCTCATTCCCTTCCTGTGCTTCTGCTACCTCGCAGCTTATCTGGACCGCATCAACGTGGGCTTTGCCAAGTTGCAGATGCTCGAGGACCTGCAGTTCAGCACCGCGGCCTATGGCCTGGGTGCGGGGCTGTTCTTCGTCGGCTATATCATCTTCGAGGTGCCCAGCAACCTGATCCTGGAGCGTGTCGGCGCGAAGATCTGGATCGCCCGCATCATGATCACCTGGGGCCTGCTGTCGGCCTGCACCATGTTCGTCACCAGCACCACCCAGTTCTACATCCTGCGCTTCTTGCTGGGCGCCGCCGAGGCGGGCTTCCTGCCGGGCGTGCTGTACTACCTGACCATGTGGTACCCCACCTATCGACGTGGGCGCATCATTGCCCTGTTCATGATCGGGCTGCCGCTGTCGAGCGTGATCGGCGGGCCGATTTCCGGCTGGATCATGAGCCACTTCGACCAGGTCAGCGGCCTGCATGGTTGGCAGTGGCTGTTCCTGCTGGAAGCCATCCCCAGCGTGCTGTTGGGCATCCTGACCTTCTGGGCGCTGCCCAACCGCTTCCAGGAAGCCAAGTGGCTGAACGATGACGAGAAAGCGCACCTGGCCAGCGACCTGGCTGCCGACGATGCCGAAGGCAAGGGCAGCAAGCACAGCTTCCGCGACGGCTTCTTCAACCTGAAGGTGTGGATGCTCGGTGGCATCGACTTCTCGATCCTGCTCAGCGCCTACGCCATGGGCTTCTGGATGCCGACCTTCATTCGCGATGCCGGGGTCAGCGACACCTTCCACATTGGTTTGCTCACCGCCATTCCAAGCCTGGCCGCGCTGGCCGGCATGCTGATGATCGGCGCCAGTTCCGACCGTCACCGCGAACGCCGCTGGCACATCATCGTGCCGTTCATCATCGGCGCTATCGCCATGGCATCGAGCACCTTGTTCAGCCAGAACCTGGTGATGACCGTGACCCTGTTCGCCATCGCCTCGGCGGCGATCATCGGAGCGGTGCCGGTGTTCTTCAGCTTGCCGGCCACGTTCCTGAAAGGCACCGCAGCAGCCACCGGTTTCGCCCTGGCTTGTTCGCTGGCCAACATCGCGGGCCTGGTGAGCAACTCGCTGATGGGTATCGTCACCGACCTGACCGGCACCTCGCATGCGGCGCTGTGGGCGTTCGCAGGCTGCCTGATTCTTAGCTGCTTCCTGGTGATCGCGTTGCCGGCCAAGCTGGTCAACCGCTAAGCGCGCGACCGGCTTTTCGCAACGGCAGCGCAGGCGGGCCCTGAGCCCGCTTGCCGATCCCTCTTCAACTGCATCCGCCCCGTGGATGGCCCAAGGCCCCCGCGACGGATCGCTGTTGCCCGAATTTCAGGAGCAGTGTCATGAGTGTGCAGATTCAACAGCGTTTCAATTCGGTGGCGTGCCTGGCCAGCGGCTGTGTCGCCGCCGCCCTGTGTGGTGAGGCCAAGGCCGAGGAGGCGGGTTTCATCGAGGGTGCCCGCGCTACCTTGCAGGCGCGAAATTATTACTTCAGCCGCGATTACTCGGATATTCGCGGGGGTAGCACCCAGTCCAAGACCGAGGAGTGGGCCCAGGGCTTCATCCTCAATGCCAGTTCCGGCTACACCCAAGGCCCGGTCGGGGTGGGCGTGGATGTGATCGGCCTGCTCGGCATCAAGCTCGACAGCAGCCGCGACCGCGCCAAGTCCGGGCTGCTACCCACCCACGCCAACGGCGAGTCGGCGGATGAATACAGCCGCCTGGGCGGGGCGATCAAGTTAAAGGTGTCCAAGACCGAACTGAAGGTGGGCGAGCTGATGCCCAACCTGCCGGTGCTGACCTTCAGCGACCTGCGCTTGCTGCCGCCCACTTACCAGGGCGCGATGATCGAGTCCCGCGAGTTGCCGGGGCTGACGCTGAACGCCGGCCAGTTCCGCTCCACGCGCCTGCGTGACTCGTCCAATGGCCAGGACATGTACGCGCTGGTCAACGACCCGATCAACCCGAATCGCCTGGCGCGTTTTACCAGCGACCGCTTCAACTACGCTGGCGCCGAGTATGCGTTCAACAGCAACCGCACTAGCGTGGCGCTGTGGCAGGCGCAGCTGGAGGACATCTACCAGCAGCGTTTCTACAACCTCAAGCACGCCGAGCCTGTGGGCAAATGGACGCTGGGGGTCAATGCCGGCTATTTCGATGCCAAGGAAGATGGCCGCAAGATCGCCGGTAACTACGACAACAATGCTTTCTACAGCCTGTTCTCGGCCAAGCATGGCGGGCATACGTTCTATGTGGGTTACCAGCAGATCGGTGGCGACGATGGCTTCATCCAGGTCGGCGCCAACACCAACCCGATGGGCAACACGCTGCCTACCTACGAGTTCGCTGCACCCGGCGAGCGTTCGTGGCAGGTGCGCCATGACTACAACTTCGTGGCGCTGGGGATTCCGGGGCTGACCTCGACCCTGCGCTACGTGAAGGGACGTGACGTGGACACCGGGCTGGGCTTCGAGGGGCGTGACTGGGAGCGCGACCTGGACCTGGCCTATGTGGTGCAGAGCGGTCTGTTCGAGGGGGTTGGGGTGCGTATTCGCAACGTGGTTGCGCGGTCGAACTACCGGACGGATATCGATGAGAACCGGTTGATCCTGAGCTATACGATCAAGCTGTTCTGATGGGGTGACAGTACCGGCCCTTTCGCGGCGGTTCGGCGCCCCGACAAGCCCGCTCCTACAGAGGGCGATGTGATCCTTGTAGGAGCGGGCTTGCCCGCGAATAGGGCGCTACTGCCTCAGCTGGAACCTGGCTCCAACCACTCGACCAACGCCGCCGCATACCCCGGCAACGCCGCAAAATCCCTGGCGCACAACTGCAACCTGCGCCGCGCCCAATCCTCCTCCAGCGCCACCCACCGCAACCCCAGCACCCCCTCCCAGCGCCGCACCGACGCCAACGGCACCACCCCAACCCCCGCCCCACCGGCGACCATGCGAATCACCCCATCGAACCCCTCGGCCCGCACCCGCACCTGCATCCGACGGCCCATGCGCAGCGCCTGTTCCTCGAGGTGCAAGGCCAGCGCACTATCGGCGCCAAGCCCGACATAACCATGGGCAAGGCTGTCGACGAAGCTCGGCGCTGGGTGCGTGGCCAGCGCATGGTTGGCGGGCATCACCAGCACCAGCGGGTCGTCGCGAAACGGCCGCACTTGCAGATGCTCGCTGGGCGCCGCGCTGGAAATGATGCCCAGGTCGGCCATGCCCTGGGTGACCGACTGCACGATGCGCAGGCTCGGCAACTCCTGCACGTCGACACTCACCGCCGGGTGCGCTGACAGGTAGCCTGCCAACAGCTCCGGCAGGTACTCGGTGAGCGCTGCGGTATTGCACAGCAGGCGTACCTGGCCGTGCTGGCCCTGGGCGTACTGCGCGAGGTCGAATTGCAGGCGCTCGACCTGCTGGCCGATCAGCCGTGCGTGTTGCAGCAGGGCCTGCCCGGCGGGTGTCGCCTGCACGCCACGGCGGTTGCGCTCGAGCAGCGCGATACCCAGCGAGGCCTCCATCGCCCGGATGCGTGCGCTGGCGGCAGGCAGCGACAGGTGGCTGCGGCGCGCGCCCGCAGTGATGTTGCCGCACTCCAGGGTGTGGCGGAACAGGGTGAGGTCGGTCAGGTCGAAATGCATCAGCCTCTGTCCTGGTAAGAGTCTGGGTGAGTATATGGCAGATTTTCATTGCGCCGCGCCAGGCGCAGGATGGCGCCATGGATACCTTTATCGCGATGTACCAGAACCTCGGCCCGGCACTCTCGTTGCTGGTGCTCTTCACCTTCCTGCTGGCGGGCGCGGTCAAGGGCGTGATCGGCCTTGGTCTGCCGACCATCGCCATGGGCTTGCTGGGTCTGGCTCTGCCTCCGGCGCAGGCTGCCGCTTTGCTGATCGTCCCCTCGACCCTCACCAACCTGTGGCAGCTGGCAACGGGCGGGCACTTGCTGGGGTTGCTGCGGCGCCTGGCGGGCATGTTGCTGATGATCTTCGTGGGCACGCTTGTGGGGAGCGCCTGGTTGGGCATCGACAGCGGGCCATGGGCTGTTCACGCGCTGGGTGGTGCGCTGCTGGTGTACGCGCTGTATGGCCTGGCGGGCCCTGGTTTGCGCGTGGCTGCTCGCTGGGAGTGGTGGCTCGGCCCGCTGTGTGGCTTGCTGACCGGCGTGGTCACGGCGGCCACCGGGGTGTTCGTGATGCCGGCCGTGCCTTACTTACAAAGCCTGGGGTTGAGCCGCGACGAGATGGTCCAGGCGTTGGGCTTGTCGTTCACCGTCTCGACGCTCGCCCTGGCGCTAGGCCTGGCCGGGCAGGACGCCCTCGGCAGCCAGGCCCTGGGTGCCTCAATGCTGATGCTGGCGCCTGCGCTGCTGGGCATGTTCTTTGGCCAATGGCTGCGCCAGCGCATCAGCGCGGCGCTGTTCAAGCGCTGCTTCTTCATTGGCCTGGCGTTACTCGGTGGGCACTTGTTGATCAACGGTTAGGTTGTAGGAAGATTCGGTTGCAATAATTGGCGTCATATTCGTGCTTTATACGCAAAGGTCATTTGCTTGCTCCACGCTTTTTCCCATGCCCGCAAGTGCTTAATCTGCTGCCATTCCTTTTTGGCTTGGTCTGCGGACCGGCAGCACACTTGCGAGGCTTCCCATGAAAAAGATTCTCCTGATCAACGGTGGCAAACAGTTCGCTCACTCCGACGGCCGCCTGAACGCCACCCTGCACGACGCCGCCATGGCGTACCTGGACCGCGCCGGCTTCGATGTGCAGCAAACCTTCATCGACGGCGGCTACGACGTGCAGGAAGAAGTGCAGAAGTACCTGTGGGCAGACGTGGTGATCTACCAGATGCCCGGCTGGTGGATGGGCGCGCCCTACACCGTCAAGCAATACCTCGATGAGGTGTTCACCGCCGGCCACGGCAGCCTGTACGCCAACGATGGCCGCACTCGCTCGGACGCTTCGCAGAAGTACGGCAGCGGTGGCTTGATCCACGGCAAGCAGTACATGATTTCGGCCACCTGGAACGCACCGCAGCAGGCCTTCGACGACCCGACCGACTTCTTCGAAGGCAAGGGCGTGGATGCGGTGTACTTCCCGTTCCACAAGGCCAACCAGTTCCTCGGCATGACCGGCCTGCCGACCTTCCTGGCCGTGGACGTGATGAAGCGCCCGGACGTGCCAGCGACCGTGGCGGCCTATGAGGCGCACCTGAGCGAAGTGTTCGGCAAGGCCGAGTGATCCGGCTACCATCAGCAAACCCGACCCGCCAAGGCCACCCCGCGTGAAAACCCGATCCGAAGAGCTCCAGGTGTTCGTTGCGGTGATCGACTGCGGCTCGATCTCCGCCGCCGCCGAGCAGATGGGACAGACCCCATCTGCCGTCAGCCGCACGCTGTCGCGCCTGGAAGGCAAGCTGGGAACCACGCTGGTCAACCGCACCACGCGGCGAATGGACCTCACCGAGGAAGGTCGCTTCTTCCTCGAGCGCGCCCGGGCGGTGCTCGAACAGATGGACGACATGGAAGAGCGCCTGTCGATGAACCGTCAGACCCCCTCCGGTCGCCTGCGCATCAACGCCGCGGCTCCGTTCATGCTGCATGCCATCCTGCCGTGGATCGGCGAATTCCGTGAGCAGTACCCGCAGATCGAGCTGGAGCTGAACACCGACGACCTGATCATCGACCTGCTCGAGCAAAGCACCGACGTGGCCATTCGCATCGGTGAGCTGGCCGACTCCAGCCTGCATGCCCGCCACCTGGGGTGCAGCCCGGTGCAGGTGCTGGCCAGCCCCGAGTACCTGGCGCGCCGCGGGGTGCCGGAAAGGGTCGAGGCGCTTGCCGAACATACCCTGCTCGGCTTCAGCGCGGTGGAGTCGCTCAACCAGTGGCCGTTGCGCCATGCCCACGGTGACCGCTGGAGCATTCGCCCAGCCCTGACCGCCTCCAGCGGCGAAACCCTGCGCCAGCTGGCCCTGGCCGGGGAGGGCATCGTCAGCCTGTCGCACTTCATGACCCACGAAGACATCCGCGCCGGGCGTTTGCAGGTGGTGCTGGGCGAGGCCCACAACGGCTATCGCCAGCCGATCCATGCGGTGTACTACCGCAACACGCAATTGGCGCTGCGCATCCAGTGCTTCCTCGATTTCATTCAGCGCAAGCTGTCGATGTACGCCTATTGAGTTATCTGCCTGCGACAGATCCTACAAATTGCGTAGTAATTTCCTCGGTTCGTTTGCGTAGTTGCAGCCCTTCGTCCTTAATGGGTGCTCAACAAAAACAACACCAAGGAAGTGTCCATGCGTATCGTCCTGTTCCAGTCTGCGGCCCTGGCGGCCTCTATTCTGAGCGTTTCGCAGGTTTTTGCTGTCACCCTTGAAGGTGGCGCGGTGGCTGCTCCCGATCAATATGGCGCACAGGTCGCTGCCGATATCCTGAAGAAGGGCGGCAATGCGGTGGATGCCGCCGTCGCCACCGCCTTCACCCTGGCGGTGACCTACCCCGAGGCCGGCAACATCGGCGGTGGCGGGTTCATGACCCTGTTCGTCGACGGCAAGCCGTATTTCCTCGACTACCGCGAAGTGGCGCCGAAGGCGGCGACCAAGACCATGTACCTGGACGACAAGGGCGAGGTGATCGAGAACCTCAGCCTGGTTGGCGCCCGCGCGGCCGGTGTGCCGGGCACGGTCATGGGGCTGTGGGAGGCGCACCAGAAGTTCGGCAAGCTCAAGTGGAGCGAGCTGCTGACCCCGGCCATCGGCTATGCGCAGAATGGCTTCAAGGTGGCGCAGAAGCAGTACCAGTACCGCGATGACGCCCAGGGCCTGTTCAAGACCGTCACCAACTTCAACGACTATTTCGGCGCCATGCAGGTAGGCGAGCTGTTCAAGCAGCCGGAGCTGGCGCAAACCCTGGAGCGCATTGCCGACAAGGGCGTGAGCGAGTTCTACCAGGGCAAGACCGCCGACCTGCTGGTGGCGCAGATGCAGGCCGACAAGGGCCTGATCAGCAAGGACGACCTCAAGGACTACAAGGCCCTGTGGCGCGACCCGATCGCCATCGACTGGCGCGGCAACGTGGTCTACACCGCACCGCCGCCCAGCTCAGGCGGCGTGGCCCTGACCCAGTTGCTGGGCATCAAGGAAAACCGCGCGGACGACTTCAAGGGCGTGGCGCACAACTCGGCGAAATACATCCACCTGCTGGCCGAGATCGAGAAGCGCGTATTCGCCGACCGCGCCGACTATCTCGGTGACCCGGCCTTCACCCAGGTGCCAGTCGACAAGCTGGTGGCCAAGGACTACCTGGCCACGCGTGCCGCCCAGGTCAACCCCAACGCCATTTCCGAAACCGACAAGGTCAGGCCGGGGCTGGAGCCACACCAGACCACGCATTTCTCGATCATCGACAAGCAAGGCAATGCGGTGAGCAACACCTACACCCTGAACCTCGACTACGGCAGTGGCGTGGTGGTCAAGGGCGCGGGCTTCTTGCTCAACGATGAGATGGACGACTTCAGCGCCAAACCCGGTGCGGCCAACGCCTTTGGTGTAGTGGGTGGCGATGCCAACGCCATCGCCCCCGGCAAGCGCATGTTGTCATCCATGAGCCCAAGCCTGATGACCCGCGACGGCAAGGTGGTGCTGGTGGTAGGTACGCCGGGTGGCTCGCGGATCTTCACGTCGATCTTCCAGGTCATCAACAACCTGTACGACTTCGGCATGCCGCTTGAGAAAGCGGTGGCGGCGCAGCGTGTGCACCATCAGCTGCTGCCCAAGGACACGATCTACTACGACAGCTATGCGCCGTTGACCGGGCCGGTGGCCGATGAGCTGAAGAAGATGGGCTATGTGCTGGAGGATCAGGGTTGGGAGATGGGCGATATCCAGGCGATTCGCGTGACGGGGGAGAAGGTGGAGACGGCGTCTGACCCGCGTGGGCGGGGGGTGGTCGATCCTGGCCAAGGTCACCCGTGACCGGGAGATGAGCGCATTCGAGCTGATCTACCCAGGCTATGGCATCGGCGGGCACAAAGGCTACCCGACGCCCGTGCACCTGGAGGCCCTGGCGCGTCTTGGGCCTACGCCCATCCACCGCCGCTCGTTTGCGCCGGTGCGCGCAGCCTGGGAGGCCCGCGCGGGGGCTGCCGGTTCGCTCATCTGATGAATGGGGCCGCCAAGCGGCCCATTCTTTTTGCAGCCGTTAAAGCCCGCCTATTTACGCTACAATCCCGCCCTTGTCGTTCAGCGCTACAGGATCTCCCATGTCGGTTTCCTTCGTTCACCTTCGCGTGCATTCCGAATTCTCCCTGGTCGACGGCCTGGTGCGGATCAAGCCGCTGGCCAAGGCCTTGGCCGGGATGAACATGCCGGCGGTGGCGATCACCGACCAGAGCAACATGTGCTCGCTGGTGAAGTTCTACAAGACCGCCATGGGCGCCGGGGTCAAGCCGATCTGCGGTGCCGACCTGTGGCTGGCCGGTGCCGACCCCGAGGCGCCGTTGGCGCGTATCTGTTTCCTGGCCATGAGCCCCAAGGGCTATCGCAACCTCACCGAGCTGATCTCGCGTGGCTGGACAGACGGCCAGCGCAATGGCCTGGTGATCATCCAGCGCGAGTGGATCGCCCCGGCCAGCGAGGGGCTGATCGGTCTGTCGGCAGGGCGCGAAGGTGACATCGGCATGGCCCTGCTGGCGGGCAAGGCCGACGAGGCCGAGGCACTGCTGCGCGACTGGATGCAGATCCTTCCCGGGCGCTTCTATGTCGAGCTGCAACGCACCAACCGCGCCGGTGACGAAGAATACGTACATGCCGCCGTGGCCCTGGCCGACCAGGTCGGTGCGCCGCTGGTGGCGACCAACGATGTGCGTTTCATCAAGCAGTCGGACTTCGACGCCCACGAAACCCGCGTCTGCATCGGTGAGGGCTGGACCCTCGACGACCCGCGCCGCCCGCGCCAGTACAGCGACCAGCAGTACCTCAAGAGCGCGCAGGAAATGGCCGAGCTGTTCAGCGACCTGCCCGATGCCATCGCCAACACCGTGGAAATCGCCAAGCGCTGCAACATCACTGTGCAGTTGGGCAAACACTTCCTGCCCGACTTCCCCACGCCCAACGGCATGGGCATCGATGACTACCTGCGTCATGTGTCCCATGAAGGCCTGGAAGAGCGCCTGGCCGTGCTGTGGCCGAAGGACACCACGCCCAATTACGAAGAGAAGCGCCAGGTCTACCTGGACCGTCTGAAGTTCGAGCTGGATATCATCATTCAGATGGGCTTCCCCGGTTACTTCCTGATCGTTATGGACTTCATCAAGTGGGCCAAGAACAACGGCGTGCCGGTAGGCCCTGGCCGAGGGTCGGGCGCCGGCTCGCTGGTGGCCTACGTGCTGAAGATCACCGACCTCGACCCGCTGGCCTACGACCTGCTGTTCGAGCGCTTCCTCAACCCTGAGCGGGTTTCCATGCCCGACTTCGACGTCGACTTCTGCATGGATGGTCGCGACCGGGTCATCGAATACGTGGCCGATGCCTACGGGCGCAACGCGGTCAGCCAGATCATCACCTTCGGCACCATGGCCGCCAAGGCGGTGGTGCGTGACGTGGCGCGGGTTCAGGGCAAGTCCTACGGCCTGGCCGACCGGCTGTCGAAGATGATCCCGTTCGAAGTGGGCATGACCCTGGAGAAGGCCTACGAGCAGGAAGAAATGCTCCGTGACTTCCTCAAGAGCGACGAGGATGGCCGCGAGATCTGGGACATGGCCCTGAAGCTCGAAGGCGTCACTCGCGGCACCGGCAAGCACGCCGGTGGCGTGGTGATCGCGCCGACCAAGCTCACCGACTTCTCGCCGATCGCCTGTGACGAAGAAGGTGGCGGCCTGGTGACCCAGTTCGACAAGGACGACGTCGAGGCCGCGGGCCTGGTGAAGTTCGACTTCCTCGGCCTGCGTACCCTGACCATCATCAAGTGGGCGATGGAGACGATCAACCGCGAGCAGGCCAAGAAAGACCTGCCGGACGTCAACATCGACTTCATCCCATTGGATGACAAGAAAACCTACGAACTGCTGCAAAAGGCCGAAACCACGGCGGTGTTCCAGCTTGAATCGCGCGGCATGAAGGAGCTGATCAAGAAGCTCAAGCCCGACTGCCTGGAAGACCTCATCGCACTGGTGGCCCTGTTCCGCCCCGGCCCTCTGCAATCGGGCATGGTGGATGACTTCATCAACCGCAAGCACGGCCGCGCCGAGTTGGCCTACCCGCACCCGGACTACCAGTACGATGGCCTGCAACCGGTGCTGGCACCGACCTACGGCATCATCCTGTACCAGGAACAGGTGATGCAGATCGCCCAGGTCATGGCCGGCTACACCCTGGGCGGCGCCGACATGCTGCGCCGGGCCATGGGCAAGAAAAAGCCCGAGGAGATGGCCAAGCAGCGCGGCGGCTTCATCGAAGGTTGTGCCAGCAACGGGATCGATGGCGATCTTGCGGGCAACATCTTCGACTTGGTAGAGAAGTTCGCAGGCTACGGCTTCAACAAGTCGCACTCCGCCGCCTACGGCCTGGTGTCGTACCAGACCGCCTGGTTGAAGACCCACCACCCGGCGCCGTTCATGGCGGCGGTGCTGTCGGCGGATATGCACAACACCGACAAGGTGGTGGTGCTGATCGAGGAAGTGCGCAGCATGAAGCTGCGCCTCGACGCGCCGGATGTGAACAGCTCCGACTTCAAGTTCACGGTCAACGACGATGGCCGTATCGTCTATGGCCTGGGTGCGATCAAGGGGGTGGGCGAGGGGCCGGTGGAGGCGATCGTCGAGGCGCGTGCCGAGGGCGGGCCGTTCAAGGACCTGTTCGACTTCTGCGAGCGCGTTGACTTGAAACGCATCAACAAACGCACCCTCGATGCGCTGATCCGCAGCGGCGCCCTGGACCGTCTCGGCCCGCACTTCCACGACGAGATCAAGGCCTACCACGCCAATATCGACCGCAACCGCGCGCTGTTGCTGTCGGCGCTGGAAGAGGCGATCAAGGCTGCCGAGCAGACCGCGCGTACCGCCGACAGTGGCCACGTCGACCTGTTCGGTGGGCTGTTCGTCGAGGAAGACTCGGACGTCTACGCCAACCACCACAAGGTGCGCGAGCTGACCCTCAAAGAGCGCTTGAAGGGTGAGAAGGACACCCTCGGTCTGTATCTGACCGGCCACCCGATCGACGAGTACGAGACCGAGATTCGCCGTTTCGCCCGCCAGCGCATCATCGACCTCAAGCCGTCGCGTGAAACCCAGACCGTGGCCGGCATGATCATTGCCTTGCGGGTGATGAAGAACAAGAAGGGCGACAAGATGGGCTTCGTCACCCTGGATGACCGCTCCGGGCGCATCGAGGCGTCGCTGTTTGCCGATGCTTTCATGGCCGCCCAAGCCCTGCTGCAGACCGACGCCATGGTGGTGGTGGAAGGGGAGGTGAGCAACGATGACTTCTCTGGTGGCCTGCGCCTGCGGGTCAAGCAGGTGATGACCATGGAGGATGCGCGCACCAAGCTGGCCGAGAGCCTGCGCCTGAAAGTCGCGCACGATGCGCTCAAGGGCGACCGCCTGGCCTGGTTGGGCGAATTGATCACCCGTCACCGTGGCGGCTGCCCGATCACCCTGGAGTACACCGGCAGCGATGCCAAGGCCATGTTGCAGTTCGGCGAGCAGTGGGCCATCGACCCTGCCGACGGCCTGATTCAAGCGCTGCGTGACCAGTTCGGGCGTGAGAACGTCTTCCTGCAATATCGCTGAAGCGACGAATTTAATCTCGACCTGAACGCGCCACTCCCTTAAGGTATGGCGCCAAACGGATCAACCGGCCGGCCGCCTGGCCGTAGACCCTAGACGGATGCTTATGAACCCGAATTTCCTCGATTTCGAACAGCCGATTGCCGACCTGCAAGCCAAGATCGAAGAGCTGCGCCTGGTCGGTAACGACAACTCGCTGAACATCAGCGATGAAATTGCCCGTCTGCAAGACAAGAGCAGCACCCTGACCGAAAGCATCTTCGGCAACCTGACCAGCTGGCAGATCGCCCGCCTGGCGCGTCACCCGCGTCGTCCGTACACCCTGGACTACATCGACCACATCTTCAGCGAATTCGAAGAACTGCACGGCGACCGTCACTTCTCCGATGACGCGGCGATCGTGGGGGGGACCGCCCGCCTGGATGGCAAGCCGGTAATGATCATCGGCCACCAGAAGGGCCGTGAAGTGCGCGAGAAGGTACGCCGCAACTTCGGCATGCCGCGTCCGGAAGGCTACCGCAAGGCGTGCCGCCTGATGGAAATGGCCGAGCGCTTCAAGATGCCGATCCTGACCTTCATCGATACCCCGGGCGCTTACCCAGGCATCGACGCCGAAGAGCGCAACCAGAGTGAGGCCATCGCCTGGAACCTGCGCGTGATGGCGCGCCTGAAGACGCCGATCATCGCTACCGTGATCGGCGAGGGCGGTTCCGGCGGTGCGCTGGCAATCGGTGTGTGCGACCAGCTGAACATGCTGCAGTACTCCACCTATTCGGTGATCTCGCCAGAAGGCTGCGCCTCGATCCTGTGGAAAACCGCCGACCGCGCGGCCGATGCCGCCGAAGCCATGGGTGTGACCGCCGAGCGCCTGAAGAGCCTGAATATCGTCGACAAGGTCATCGGCGAGCCACTGGGTGGCGCGCACCGTGACCCTGCGACGATGTCTGCAAGCATTCGTGCCGACCTGATCGAGCAGTTGGACATGCTCGGCAAGCTCGACAACGATGCGCTGCTCAAGCGCCGTTACGATCGCCTGATGAGCTACGGCGTCTGATAAATCCAGGGGCTGCGTTGCAGCCCAATCGCGGGGCAAGCCCGCTCCCACAGGTACAGCGTGGTCCTCGAAAGCGACGCTAACCTTGTGGGAGCGGGCTTGC